>JANPNJ010000550.1:0-1949 GCA_031427395.1 Burkholderiales bacterium | reverse complement strand
GTCGCAACTCAATGGTGTGCTGGCCGCCGCCGGATTCAATGTGTCGCAACTGCACCTGGAAACCCATGCCGGCATCGGTGTGGCGGTGATTGATCTGAGCAAGCTGCTGGATCCTAAGACACTCGACGCGGTGACCAGGGTCGACGGGACGGTGCGCGCTTTCGCGGCGCTGGTAGCAGGGGATTGAGGCGCACAATCAGCGCTCATGTGCCAACCGCATTTCCTGGACGGCAGCCTGCCCAAAGGGGCCCAAAACGGCGGCGCGGATGGCCAACGAATGAAGTGCGAAGGAGGGCGCTGCCGCAGGACATTGCGGCGCATCCACCGGCACTCTTGCCGCGATGCGCGTGATGGCGGGTCTGAAAAAATAAGCAAAACCCAATATCCATGCGCACTTTCAGGCAAAAATGACCCGAAACGCCCGACAAATGGCGAGTTTGATTTTTGGGTAATTTCAGGCGATGTCAGGTGGCGCGGCGATGGTTCGGCAGCAAATCAAGCACAAGTGTCATGCCGAGCAGCACCAGCAGGCCACCGGCTATCGCGCCGGATGTCAGCCGCTCACTGAGAAAATGCAAAAACACATTGTCGGTAATGCGGGTGAGCAATGGGCGAGAAATGAGTGAGCAATCCCTGCGACACTTTTGTGCAATTCAAAAAGAAATGACACAGGCTTTCGTTGATTGTTTTTTGGCACGCCACGGCTTGCCGATCTCGGCAGATTTCATTGTGGATTTGATAATCCAGTCGCCATTCCGTTCGCGTATGATGGGATTTTTCCGCCGTGTCGCAAGACATCCCAGGAGAATCGCCCATGTCCAAACTGCTTCGGAATGCGCTTGCCATACTTGCCGGAATTGTCATTGGCGGTGGTGTCAACATGGCGTTCATCACCTTAAGCCCGTTGCTGATTCCCCCTCCTGCCGGTGTCGATGTCAATAGCGCCGAAAGTCTCGGCAAGGCCATGCATCTTTTTGAGCCGCGGCATTTCATCATGCCGTTTCTCGCGCATGCACTGGGTACGCTCGCGGGCGCACTGGCCGCGTACCTGGTTGCGGCGAGCCACAAGGCGCAACTAGCCTATGTGATTGGCGTGGCCTATCTTTGCGGCGGCGTGGCGGCAAGCTTCATGATTCCCGCCCCCGCATGGTTCATCGCACTTGACTTGTTGGCCGCCTACTTGCCCATGGCTTGGCTGGGAATTCGGATTGGTGTGCGCGTGCAGCATGGGGGCGGTGGGGTTGGGAAAAAAGAGGCCTGACTTTTTGGGTGGGTCGGCCACTTCCGGGTGAGCCGTTGGCAATGACACCGATAGGCGCATCGGGCCGGGGAATTAAAACCAGCAGCCAATATCAGCAAATTTATCCCCGGAGTCCGCATGACCACTCTCGCCAATGCGTTTTTCGTTCCCAACCGCGCCGCACCATCATATCGCCATGCGCATTGGTACTTTCGGGACGGCAGTGATGGGCAAAAGCGCCTGAAACCGCGCCATGTCAGGCAAGTTTGATATTTTTTGCCATGTCAAAATACCCATGCCCTTTTTAAGGTGACCAAATGAACACACACAAACTGTTTGACCTTTCCGGCCGTATCGCGCTGATCACCGGCGGCTCGCGTGGACTGGGTCTGCAAATCGCCAAAGGCTATGGCGCACACGGCGCGAAACTTGCGCTCACGGCGCGCAAAGCGAACGAACTGGCGGATGCCAAGACGGAATTGACCGCATTGGGATACGAGGTCTTTACCATGCCGAGCGATTTGTCCAAGCCGGAAACCATCGCGCCGATGGTCGATGCGGTCATCGCGCATTTCGGCGGCATTGATATTCTGGTGAACAACGCCGGTGCCTCGTGGGGGGCGGCGGCGGAAGACTATCCGCTGGAAGCATGGAACAAGATCATCAACACCAATCTCACCGGCTCGTGGTTGGTGACGCAACAAGTCGG
>JANPNJ010000549.1:0-2497 GCA_031427395.1 Burkholderiales bacterium | reverse complement strand
CTTGATCAGCGCGGAAAGCGGCCGTGCCAAGGTAAATGTTCCGTTGGACTTTTTGCCTGATTTGCGCGAAATGATCGCGGTGGGATTGATAGAAGGGGTCATCAACCTGCGCAGTCTCAGCAGCAGCGCAATGGTGCCTGCCCGCCAGCAGGATGCGTTCGAAAAAGAAATCAGCCAGGCATCACGCTCGTTCAACGACGGCAAATACCAGGGCGCGGCACGCGCGGCGCTGTTCCTGAAAGGCAAAATCAAGGGCGAATATTTGCTCACCGTTGCCTATGATTCCGACAAGGACACCAAGGAGCGGCTGTTCCGCGACATCCAGCCTGATGAGTTTTATCCGGTGTATGGCGACTCGTCCGTGCGCGCTTTTGACGCCCAGTCAACCGGACGTTTTTATTTGCGTGTTGACCATAAAAAATCCTACCTGCTCTATGGGGATTTCAATACCGCGACCGGGGCTGAAAATCGCCAGTTGTCCAATTACAACCGGTCGCTGACGGGGTTCAGGCAGCATTTCGAATCGGGCAAGGTGTCGGCCAATTTCTTTGCAAGCCGCGATTCCACCAAGCAGATGATTGATGAATTCTCCGCCAACGGCACCTCTGGGCCGTTCACGCTCAGCAATACCCGCGGGCTCATCAACAGCGAAAAACTTGAAATCCTGACCCGTGACCGCAACCGTGCGTCGGTGATCTTGCGCGCCTTGCCGCTGGCGCGCTTCGCCGATTACGAGTTGGAGCCATTGACCGGACGCATTTTGCTGAAAGCACCAATCGCATCATTGGATGAAAACCTCAATCCGCAGTCGTTGCGCATCACCTATGAAGTTGACCAGGGTGGACCGGAATTCTGGGTGGCGGGCGCGGATGCCCAGATAAAAATATCAGATCGCTTCGAGGTCGGTGGCGCGGTGGTGGATGACCGCAACCCGACGGACAAATTCCGCATGATGTCGATCAACGGTGTCGCCAAAATCGCCGACAAGTCCTTCATCATTGCCGAGATCGTGCGTACCTCCCGCGAAAAATTCACCAACGGCGAATCACATGGCGACATCAGCGGATTGGCCAAACGTATTGAATTCAAACACAAAGACGGAAATTTCGACGGCAACGTGTTTGTCGCCCAATCCGACGCGGGCTTCGACAACGTCAGTGCCTCGCTGGCAAAAAGCCGCACCGAGGCAGGCGGAAAATTCAGCTATCGTCTCAATGAAAAGACCACCATCAAAGGTGAACTGCTGTCCTCCCATGACAATGCCGCCGATGCCAAACGCGACGGCTTGCTGATCAGTGCCGAACGGAGCCTTGCCCCGGGCATCAGCGCGGAACTGGGATTGCGCATGGCCCGGGATATCCAGGCGGCGCCATTGCCCGGAAACGGCGGCACACTTGGGCGGCCAATCAAAAACGAGGTCGCCACCATCCGTGGCCGTTTGACAGGCGCAATACCCGGCATCAAGGGGCTGAGTGCCTATGGCGAAGCCGAATTCGATATCGAAGACACGCAGCGCAAAATCCTGGCGCTCGGCGGCGAATACCAATTGCCGAACAAAGGGCGCTTGTATGCGCGCCATGAATTTGCCTCCTCCATCACCGGTCCCTATGGGCTGAACAACCAGCAACGGCAGAACGCCACGGTATTCGGCATCAGCGCCGATTACATGAAAGATGGCAATCTGTTCAGTGAATATCGCATCCGCGATGCCATCTCCGGCGGGGATGCCGAGGCAGCACTTGGTCTGCGCAATGCGTGGACGCTGGCTGAGGGGCTGAAACTGCAAACCGGCTTTGAGCGGGTGCATACCCTGGCAGGAGTCGGCACCGGAGAATCCACCGCGCTCACACTCGGCCTGGAGTACACGGCGAACCCGCTGTGGAAAGGCTCAACACGACTGGAGATGCGTCAAGGCCAGCATCAGGATTCCATACTTTCCACCGTGGCACTGGCGACCAAGCTGTCACGCGACTTCACCTTCCTGGGCCGCAATACCTTTTCGTTGATGACCAACAAGGGGCAGGCGACCGGCAAGAACCAGCAGGAGCGATTGCAGCTTGGCGTGGCTTACCGTGACACCGATGCCGACACATGGAATGCCCTGGCGCGTATTGAACATCGCGCCGAGAGCGACACCACGCAGCCTGGGGTGGCGCTCAAGCGCACCGTCGAAATGCTTTCGTTGCATGCCAATTGGCAGCCGCTGCGCCCATTTACGTTCAGCGGCCGCTATGCGGCAAAATGGGTCAATGAAGGATCCAACGGATTCAAGAGCAGCAACAACACGCAATTGCTGGCAGGGCGCGCCATCTGGGAATTCGCGCCGCGCCTGGATGTGTCCGTCAATGTGTCCACGTTGTTGGGTCGCGGTGCCGCCGCCAATCAAAATGGACTGGGTGTCGAAGTGGGATTCATGGTCATGGAAAATCTTTGGTTGTCTGGTGGATTCAACTTGTTTGGATACAACGACAAAGATTTGACGGCGGGGGAATATACC
>JANPNJ010000548.1:0-3127 GCA_031427395.1 Burkholderiales bacterium | reverse complement strand
GAAGTGTGCAAGCTCTTGAGCCTTGAACTGCGCCCTGAATTGCGGCGCATCGTGTATGTGTCGTGCAGCCCCTCGACCTTGGCGCGCGACGCCGATGTGCTGGTGAATGTGAACGGCTTCAAGCTCACCGCCGCCGGGGTGGTCAACATGTTTCCGCACACCGCGCATGTGGAGTCGATTGCGGTGTTTGACCGGGATTGAAAAGGGAAAGTCTGAAAACCTACAAATTTCGTCATTTCGGCGGAGGCCGGAATCCAGTCCTTTTGTATTTTCAGTAACTTGGACGCCGCTGGATCCCGGCTTTCGCCGGGATGACGGGGTTTTTGGAATTTTCCAAAAATTAAAGTCTATATACAGAGCGGTGTTTCAGGCATAAATGGCTGAAATCGCTTGCTGTGATTGCACTTAGCAAAAAAAAACGGCCACCAAGGTGGCCGTTTTTGCGTGCGCAAATATGGCTCAGTCCGAATTGGTGAAACCCAACAAGGCCAGCAGATTCGCAAAGATGTTGTAGATGCTGAGGTAAACCGACAGGGTCGCCGAAATGTAATTGGTTTCGCCGCCGGTGATGATGCGATTGAGGTCGTACATCAGAAACGCGGAGAAAATGCCAATGGCCACGACCATGAGGGTCAGGGTCAGCGCGGCGATTTGCAGGAAAATATTGGCGAACATCGCCAACAGCAGGATGATCATGCCGATGAACAAGAATTTGCCCATGCCGGTGAGGTCGCGCTTGATGGTGGCCGCGAGGGTGGACATGGCGAAAAAAATCACCGCCGTGCCGCCTGCCGCGAGGGCGATGAGCTGGCCGCCGTTGGACAAACCCAATACGTGACCAATAATGCGCGACAACATCAAGCCCATAAAAAACGTGAAGCCAAGCAGAATGGGCACACCCCATGCGCTGTTTTTGGTTTTTTCAATGGCGTAGAAAAATCCGAACGCAATCGCCAAAAAGGCGATGAAGCCAATCGCGGGCGAGCCTGAAAAAAACGAAAACTTCATCGAGGTGCCGATGACAGCACCCAACACGGTTGGGATCAGCGACAAACCGAGCAGCATGTAGGTATTGCGCAGCACCCGGTTTTGCGTGGCACCGAGGGTGCCAACAGTCGGGGCGTTCATGGTTTGAATATCGTTTTGCATCGCGGCGTTTCCTTTCAAAAAAACGGCAGTGGCACTATGACCGGCGGAATGAGAAAAAGTTTCTTGTCGCGGGTGGCCGGTCAACGCGAATTAAACCACAATCCGCTTGCAAAGGTTTGCACGGCTGGGTAAGGACTGTTCAATGTTAAAATGCCGCCATGGAAGGTTGGCCGAGCGGTTTAAGGCACTGGTCTTGAAAACCAGCGACAGGGCGACTTGTCCGTGAGTTCGAATCTCACACCTTCCGCCACATCCCTGTCCCCGTCTGCTGTCAGATGGGGCTTTTTATTTTGGTGGCGGGAAATGCCAGCAATAAAACCCGGAATATTCGCGTGGTGCAGCCCGCTCCTATTCGTATGCGGCTTGGCGGCGCAGCCTGCTTTGCCAAAAGACGAACAAATTATCGTCACCGCCACCCGCCATCCGCTCGCCATCACGGCAACCCCTGCTGCCGTGGATGTGGTCGATGCGGAAAAATTGCGCACCATGCTGCCTACCGTTGACCTCAGCGAATTTTTGTCGCGGGTGCCGGGGCTGCATATCCAGAATCGGCAAAATTACGCGCAGGACACCCAAATCAGTGCGCGTGGTTTTGGTGCGCGTGCCACGTTTGGCATTCGCGGCATCAAGATTTTTGTTGATGACATTCCCGTCACGCTGCCGGACGGGCAGGCGCAGGGTGCGATCATTCCACTCGCCGTGGTCGGCAAAATGGAAGTGTTGCGCGGGCCGTGGGCGGTGGCGTATGGCAATGCGGCGGGCGGGGTGATTGCGGCGGAGACGGTGCGGCCTTCGCCAATGCTGTCCGCGCGTATGCTGCGGGGCGCGCATGGGTTGCGTGTTGATAGTGTGCTGGCTGCGGCAGCGGGTGGGAGTTTCAGCCACCAGCGGCTTGTGACAGAGGGCTTTCGTGCGCACAGCCGCAGTCTGCGTGAGCACAGCTATTTGCGGCTGGATACATCGTTTGCATCATCGGCGCAATTGCGCCTGACTGCCAATGTGATCGAGCAGCCAAACAGCCAGGATCCGCTCGGGCTCACACGCCAGCAAGTCGAACAAAATCCGCGCCAGGCCGGCAGCAACGCGGCGTTGTTTGACACCCGCAAATCAATTTCGCACCGGCAGTTTGGCGCGGTGTGGTCGAATGATTTTGCCGACATCCATGCCAAAGTCATCGCCTACACAGGGGAGCGCCATGTCACCCAGTTTTTGGCCACACCGGTGGTGGCACAGGCCGCGCCCGCGAGTGCCGGCGGGGTGATTGATTTGTCGCGGGATTTTGGCGGCGTGGGGGTGCGCCTCGCGCGGCAGGGTGCCGTTGCCTGGAGTGTGGGCGTGGATTGGGATGCGGCCACCGACACACGCCGTGGTTATGAAAATTTTGTGCGCACCGGCACGCAGGTGCAAACCGGCGTGCGCGGCAATGTGCGGCGCGATGAGTCGAACACCCAACGCGGCGTCGATGTGTTCGGGCAGGCGAGTGTGGCGTTGGGGGGTGATTGGCACAATTGGCACACGCATCTGGGCGCACGCCACAGCCGGCTCAATTTTGCCGTGCGTGACCATTACATTCGCGCGGGCAATGGGGATGATTCCGGTGGCCGGGCGTTTGCGGCATTTTCACCTGCGGTGGGTTTGGTGCGTATGCAAAATGAGGCAGGCGTGAAGTCGTCGGTGTATCTGAGTGCCGCGCAGGGTTTTGAGACGCCCACCGCCGCCGAGATGGCCTACCGGCAGGATCAGGCGTCGGGATTGAATCTGGATTTGCAGGCCAGCCGCAACCGGCAATTGGAAATCGGCTGGCGGCGGCAGGCGGCGACTTGCCACGCGAGCCTGTCGGCATTTTTCATTCAAAGCCAAAACGAAATTGTGCCCTCGGTGGTGCAGGCGGGGCGGTCGAGTTTTCAGAATGCGGCGGGAACCGAACGGCGGGGCGTGGAGGCGTCACTCGTGTGGCGGGCTCATTCGCAGTGGGAGG
>JANPNJ010000547.1:0-4188 GCA_031427395.1 Burkholderiales bacterium | reverse complement strand
TTGCGCGCGCAATTTGGTGAGTTGCATCAGTCCCTTTCCCGACCATGCCATGCTGGTCACACCTGGCCATTCAATGCGGCGGATGATCGCCTCCATCTGATCAAGCGGCAATTTCGCGGCTGCCAGGGCACCGACAATGGCACCCGCGCTGGTGCCGGCGATGAATTGAATTTCGACGCCTTTTTCGGCCAGCGCCTTCAATACACCCAAATGGGCGATGCCATGGATCGATCCGCCACCGAAGGCAATGCCGATTTTTTTGGCGGTGGCGGGCGGGCGTTTTTTTGCGGGTGTCGCCGCATCCGCCATGGAGGTCCATGCGACAGGTGCCACCGCAACCAGCCCAACACCCAAAAAAGTTCGTCTGCGCATGGTCAGCCCCTGCGCCGCTCTAACCGGCCTGCGCCAGCGTGGCGATGATCGGACAGGTGCGCGGCCGTTTGCCCGATGCGCATTCGGCGATCATCGTCCGCAATGATTTTTGCATGCGCCGCAGATCCGTCAATCGTGCCTCGATGACCGCCAGCTTGGCCTCGGCGAGCGCGCGCGTCTCGCGGCAGCTTTGTCCGTCCTCCAGTGCCAAGAGGCTCTGCACTTCATCAAGCGAAAAGCCGAGTTGCTGGGCGCGTTTGATGAAACTGAGGCGCGCGACGGTGGCGGCATCGTAATGGCGGATGCCGCCGGGCGGGCGCGGCGGCTCACCGATGAGCCCCAGCCGCTGGTAGTAGCGAATGGTCTCGACATGCACGGACGCCCCGGCGGCGACTTGGCCGATGGTCAACTTCATGTTTTCCATTTCATGGCTCTCCGTAGTTTGGTACGGACTGTACCCCAATCAGGCTGACCAGTTTTTTGGCCGAGAGTTCCCGAATATATTTTTGCGGCGCATGCCAAAAACACTTGACACCGTACCCGCGTACAGACGGCATACTGGCGGCATGAAAACACTTTCCACCCGCACCACGATGCTCACTGGCGTGTTGGCCGCCTTTGGTGCCACCGCCTGCTGCTTTGGCCCGCTGCTGCTCATCACCCTGGGCCTGGGTGGCGCGTGGGTGTCGTCGCTGCGCGCGCTGGAAGCATACCAGCCGCTGTTTGTGCTGCTCACCCTGGGTGCGGTCGGCTTCGGTTTTTACCGTCTTCACATCCAGCCCCGCCAATGTGCGCCCGATGACGTGTGCGCCATGTCGGCCGTGCTGGCGCGGCAACGGCTGGTCTTCTGGCTGGTTGTCCTGGTTATTGCCGCCATGTTTGCCTTTCCGCTTTACGCCCCGCTTTTTTACTAATGGAGATCGTTATGAAAACTTTGTTCGCCGCCCTCGCCCTCACCGCTGTTTCCCAGTTTGCCCACGCCGCGGAAATGCACACGATCAAGCTGGAAGTCAGCGACATGACCTGTGCGGCGTGTCCGCTGACCGTCAAGGCCGCGCTCAAAAAGCAGCCCGGCGTCGGCGACATCACGGTTGACCTGAAAGCAAAAACCGCCGAAGTCACCTACGATCCGGAAAAAAACGCACCGGCAAAGCTCGCCCAGGCCGTGACCGATGCGGGCTTTCCGGCCAAAGTAAAAAAATGACGGCGGCAGTGACAGCATCTGTTGTATCCGACAGCACCCTCACCTGCCCGGTGTGCAAGGCAAGCGCCACGGAAACCATGCCGACCAACGCCTGCCAGTGGTATTACGAATGCACCGCCTGCAAAACCCTGCTGAAGCCGCTGCCGGGTGATTGCTGTGTGTTTTGCAGCTACGGCACGGTGAAGTGTCCGCCGATACAGATGCAGGCGGGTTGCTGCGCGGGCTGATGGGTTTTGTGACGACAATACATGCCGACAATTCTTGCCGCGTTTCAGGCCGCCAGCGGTTTTTGCACAATCAGTGTGGTGAATGATTTTATTTTGTCATCCGGCGCGGCAAATTCGCTGAATTCGGAATGCACGATATGCCAGTCGGCAAACTGCTGTTCCATTTCTGATCGCGCGAACAGGCAATACTCGTCGGCGGCAAACATATCGAGGTAGGTAGTGCCGTCTATCAGCACATTGACAATCAAGGTGCCGCCTGCGCACACCCGCGCACGCAGGTCGGCGAGACGCCGCACGGCGGTCGGGCAATCAAAAAACATCAGCAGCCCGATCGACACAATGCTGTCGAACTCCCCCACTATCGGATAGTGGCGCAAATCCGCCTCAATGGCGTGGATGTCGAGTGATGCCGCTTCGGCGCGGCTTTGCAAATGGCGGATCGCGGCGGGGCTGGCATCCAGCGCCAGCACCGAGCAACCACGCTCCGCCGCCGCCACCGCCAGATTGCCCATGCCACAACCAAAATCGAGCACCCGTCCGCGCAGATACGGCAGCGCGGCTTGCTCAAACGGATTCAGCACCAGCTCACCCGCGCTCACCTGGTGCTGAAATTGTTTATCAAAAAATTCAACGCTAGTATTAGGGATGGTCATGGCGGCGTGATGGCAAAATTTTGCTGACTGGCATGTTAGCGCAACCGGCCTGCAAAGCTATTCGACCGAAAATACTTTTGCTGTCTGACCGAATGCGGGAATCTCGTACACCGTCAGGGTGCCGGGCTTCATCACCCCCATGCCAGGCGAGGAGGCGGGCATGCCGGGCAGGGCAATGCCTTTGATTTTTTTGCCTCCGACGACCAGCTTGCGGATCGCACCGATGGGCACATGTCCTTCCACCACATAGTTGTTGACGATGGCGGTGTGGCAGCTTTGCATTGTCGGCGGCACGCCGTAGCGGGCATGGATCGGCGCCATTTCGGCGACGGTGGTGACGGTGACCTTGGCACCATGCTGTTGCAGGTATTCGACATACAGGCCGCAGCATCCGCAGGTGGTGGTTTTGTAAACCTTGATGGCCAGCGATTCCGTGGCGTTGGCCGCATGCAGTGGTGCGCCAGGCAACATCAGCACGGCAGTGGCAAAAGCTGTGGCAATCATTGCGCGAATGAACATGAACCGTTCTCCTTTGGAAAATGTGGCGCTACACCACGTTGAAATTGAGCATCATGCCGTCGTCCTCGTGTTCCAGATTGTGGCAATGCAATACGTAGTTGGCTGCCACCACAAACCGCAGCGCGATCTCCACACTCTCGAAAGGCCGCACCAGCACCGTGTCCTTCCAGCCAAAATCCGTGGCGAGGCGAAGCGACTCCCTGCCGTCGCGCGACAACACCTGAAAGTGCGTGCCGTGGACATGCATCGGGTGCGGCTCCATGCCGCGGTTGATGAATTGCCAACGCTCCTGAATGCCGCGCCTCACCACAAAATCAATTCGCGCCGGTTCATAAACCAGGCCGTTGATGCGATGCTGGCCAGACATCATGCCGTTCAATTCGGTGAGCTCGAACACCCGGCTGACGCTGCTGGCGGCCGGATCAAGCCGCGCGATGGGCACAAAGACGGCCGGGATGCCGCCGGGATTGCCGCCTGCCGCCGCCACCACCAACTCCACCATGTCAAACGCATTGCCGTGCGGCGGCGCAAAAGGTTGTGCCCCCATCATGCCGCCATTCATCATGCCGTTGCCCATGGCGGCAAACGCCGCGCTGATGAAACGCACACGCCGGCCGGCGTCACCACGCAAATCCAGCAACACCTCGATGCGCTCCCCCGGCGCCAGCAACACCGATGTGACCGCCACGGGGGCCGCCAACAAACCGCCATCGGTGCCAATCAGCCAGAAGCGCGCGCCATCGGCAAGCGCGGGATTGAGAATGCGTGTGTTGGATGCGTTCAACAGCCGCAGCCGGATCACCGCCGCCTCCACATTGGCCGTGACCGGGCCTGCCATGCCGTTCACCGTCAGCACATTGCCCATCCAGCCGGTCATCATGTCCATCACCGATGGCTGGTAAACCAGGGCACCGTTGCTGACGCGTTTGTCGGCCAGCACCAACGGGATGTCACGCACGCCGGTGGGCAGGCCACGCTGGGCATCGTTGCCGTCATCCACAATCAACAAACCCGCCAAGCCTGAATACGCCTGCCGAGCCGTCGCCTGATGCGGGTGCGGGTGATACCAATAGGTGCCGGGGCGCTCAAAGACCGGAAATTGATAACGCCGCGTGGCCCCCGTTGCCACCACTTCCATCGGGTGGCCATCCATGCCGGGCGCGGCGGCGAGCCCGTGCCAATGAATATTGGTGGGTTCATTGAGCTGGTTGTG
>JANPNJ010000546.1:0-4240 GCA_031427395.1 Burkholderiales bacterium | reverse complement strand
TTTGGGTCTTGCCTTCCTGAAAGTCTGCACTGGCCACACCGGAAACGGTGTTTTAAGCAATCGGGAAAAAAGAAGTTTTCTAACCTGTTGGCGTGGTTTGTTCGGGTCTCCGAACCGATTGCGGCAATATAAGACGGATCCAAAACTGGCTGCCTTGTTTGGCGGGTAAGTTGGAGATAAAAAAATGATTCAGATGCAGTCGATTCTCGACGTCGCCGATAACACCGGCGCGCGCTCGGTGATGTGTATCAAAGTCCTCGGCGGCTCCAAGCGCCGTTATGCGGGCATTGGCGACATCATCAAGGTCAGTATCAAATCAGCGCAGCCGCGCGGCCGCGTCAAAAAAGGCGAGGTCTATACGGCCGTTGTTGTGCGCACCGCCAAAGGCGTGCGCCGCAGCGATGGTTCGCTTATCAAATTTGACGGCAACGCCGCCGTTTTGCTGAATGCCAAGCTGGAGCCCATCGGCACTCGCATCTTTGGACCGGTCACGCGTGAATTGCGTACCGAAAAGTTCATGAAGATCGTGTCGCTGGCACCAGAAGTGCTGTAGGCCGCAAAGGAAAATACGCGATGAACAAAATTCGTAAAGGCGACCAGGTGGTCGTCATCACCGGGCGGGACAAAGGCAAGCGCGGCACCGTGCTCGCCATGGTTCTTGAGTCCGAGCGCGCCGTGGTTGAGGGTATCAACCGCGTCAAAAAACACACCAAGCCGAACCCGATGAAAGGGCAAACCGGCGGCATCGTTGAGAAAGAAATGTCGATCCATCTTTCCAACATTGCCATCTTCAATCCGACCTCCGGCAAGGCCGATCGTGTCGGCATCAAAACGCTGGATGCTGTTGACGGGCAAAAGCCGCGCAAAGTGCGCGTGTTCCGCTCCAACAGCGAACAAATCGACGCATAAGGGAGCGGTGAAAATGGCTCGACTCCAATCGTTTTACAAAGAAACCGTGGTGCCAAAGTTGATGAAAGACTTTGGCTACAAATCCGTGATGGAAGTGCCGCGCATCAGCAAAATCACCCTGAACATGGGTGTGGGCGAAGCGGTGGCAGACAAAAAAATCATGGATCACGCGGTTGGTGACATGACCAAGATCGCCGGGCAAAAGCCGGTGGTCACATTGTCGAAAAAATCCATCGCCGGCTTCAAGATCCGTGATGGTTACCCCATCGGCTGCATGGTGACACTTCGCGCCGACCGCATGTACGAATTCCTTGACCGCCTGATCACCGTTTCGCTGCCGCGTGTGCGCGATTTCCGTGGCATCCCGGGGCGTTCGTTTGACGGCCGCGGCAACTACAACATGGGTGTGAAAGAGCAGATCATTTTCCCGGAAATCGAGTACGACAAGATCGATGCAATCCGCGGCATGAACATCTCGATCACCACCACCGCCAAAAACGACGCCGAGGCAAAAGCGCTTCTCGCCGCGTTCAAATTTCCTTTCCGAGGTTAAGCGCATGGCCAAACTTTCTGTCATCAATCGCCAGGCAAAACGTGAATTGCTGGTTGCCAAATTCAAGCCCAAGCGCGATGCGCTCTTGAAAATCATCGGCGACCAAAGTATTTCCGAAGAAGAGCGTTATCAAGCGCGTTTGAAATTGCAGGCCCTGCCGCGCAATGCCAGCCCGACCCGTTTGCGCAATCGCTGCGCGATCACCGGGCGTCCACGCGGTGTTTATAGCAAATTCGGTCTGGGTCGCAGCGAATTGAGAAAAATTGCCATGCGCGGTGAAGTGCCGGGCCTGGTTAAAGCAAGCTGGTAGCCTGAAAGTCGGGCGGAGAAAAAATTATGAGCATGAGTGATCCAATTGCCGACATGTTGACGCGCATTCGCAATGCGCAGCAGTCGGAAAAAGTCGATGTGACAATGCCGTCTTCCAAAGTGAAGGTTGCCATTGCCCGCGTCTTGAAGGACGAAGGCTACATCGAAGGTTTTGATGTGCGTTCGACCGACGGCAAATCCGAATTGAATGTCGGCCTGAAATATTACGCGGGCAAACCGGTGATCGAAAAGATCGAGCGCGTGTCGCGTCCCGGCCTGCGCATCTACAAAGGCCGCGAGGACATCAAGCCGGTGATGAACGGTTTGGGTGTGGCCATTGTGTCCACCTCCAAGGGTGTGATGACCGACCGCAAGGCGCGCGCAACCGGCATCGGCGGCGAAGTCATTTGCATCGTCGTGTAAGGCTAAGGTTAAGGATAAGAATATGTCACGCGTCGGCAAACAACCCATTACCGTTCCAGCAAAGGTCGAAGTGACCATCGCGGCGAACGAAATCACCGTCAAGGGCCCACTGGGCACCTTGAAACAGGCGGCAACCAGCCTGGTCAACATCAAAAAAGACGGCAGCCAGATTGTTCTGGAAGCGGCCAATGACAGCCAGGCGTCGAACGCCATGTTTGGCACCATGCGCGCCCTGTTGGCCAACATGGTCATGGGTGTGGAAAAGGGTTTTGAGCGCAAGCTGACCTTGGTCGGCGTCGGCTACAAAGCCGCCGCACAAGGTGCCAAGTTGAATCTGGCGTTGGGCTACTCGCACCCGGTGGTGCATGACATGCCGGAGGGCGTGAAGGTCGAAACACCGACACCGACTGAAATTATTTTGAAGGGCATTGACAAGCAGAAGGTCGGCCAGGTGGCGGCCATTGTGCGCGGTTATCGCCCGCCCGAGCCATACAAGGGCAAAGGTGTGCGTTATGCCGATGAAGTCATCGTGCTCAAAGAGACGAAGAAGAAGTAAGGGCGATCATGATCGATAAAAAACAATCCCGTATGCGCCGTGCCGCCAAGACTCGCGCCATCATCGCGCGCCTGAAGGCGGTTCGGCTGACTGTCAACCGCACCAACACGCATATCTATGCGCAGGTGATTGATGCCACCGGCCAGAAAGTCCTGGCTTCCGCATCAACCGCCGAAAAAGAATTGCGTGCCAGCCTGAAAAACGGCTCAACCTCGGCGGCTGCCGCCGAAGTCGGCAAACGCATTGCCGAGCGCGCCAAAGCGGCCGGTGTATCGGATGTCGCTTTTGACCGCGCAGGTTTCGCCTATCACGGCCGCGTCAAGGCGCTGGCTGAAGCCGCGCGTGAAGCCGGCCTCAAGTTCTAATTAAGGATTTCCAAATGGCAAAACCAGAAATCAAAGAAAAAGAAGGCGACGGTCTCCGCGAGAAGATGATCTCGGTGAACCGAGTCACTAAAGTCGTCAAGGGTGGCCGCATTCTTGGCTTCGCGGCATTGACTGTGGTCGGTGACGGTGATGGTCAAATCGGCATGGGCAAGGGAAAATCGAAAGAAGTTCCGGTTGCCGTGCAAAAAGCCATGGAGCAGGCGCGCCGCAAGCTGGTGAAGATACCGTTGAAAAATGGAACCCTTCATCATGAGGTTATCGGCAGACATGGTGCCACCAAAGTATTCATGCAGCCCGCCGCCGAAGGTAACGGTATCAAGGCTGGCGGCGCGATGCGTGCGGTGTTCGAGGTAATGGGCATCACCAACATTTCCGCCAAATGCCACGGTTCCACCAATCCGTATAACGTGGTTCGCGCCACATTGGATGGCCTGGCACAGATTTCGCGCCCTTCGGAAGTCGCGGCCAAACGCGGCAAAACCATTGAAGAAATCCTGGGCTGATCGAGGTTCAATATGACTAACCAGAAAACAATCAAAGTGACATTGCTCAAAAGCACCATTGGCCGGCTCGAGGCGCACAAAGCGTGCGTGCGCGGCCTTGGCTTGAAAAGACGTCATCACACCGTCACTGTAATTGACACGCCGTCCAATCGCGGCATGATCAACAAGGTGATTTATATGCTTCAGGTTGAAGGCTGAGAATCATGGATTTGAATGACATCAAACCCGCAGAGGGTTCCAAAAAGAACCGCCGCCGTGTCGGTCGCGGTATCGGTTCCGGCCTGGGCAAGACCGCCGGTCGCGGTCACAAAGGCCAAAAATCCCGCTCCGGCGGATTTCACAAGGTTGGTTTCGAGGGCGGTCAAATGCCGCTCCAACGTCGTTTGCCCAAGCGTGGTTTTGTCTCGCTGACAAGGAACGACACCGCACAGGTGCGCCTGTCCGAAATCGCCATGTTGCCGGTGGACACCATTGATTTGCTGGTGCTGAAACAAGCCAACATCATCGCCCCTGGCGCGTTGGCGGCAAAAGTGTTTTTGTCTGGTGCCATTGAAAAAAAGGTCAAGCTGATTGGTATCGGTGTGACCAAGGGTGCCAAGGC
>JANPNJ010000545.1:0-1746 GCA_031427395.1 Burkholderiales bacterium | reverse complement strand
GATGATGGTGTCGAGTGCGATGCGCAATTCGGTTTCCCAGCCGCGTGCCAATTGCTGCATGCGGCATTCGAGATCGGCGGCAGCTTTGAGCAGGATGCGGCCTTCGTTCAATAATTCATGGCCGGCGGCGGTGAGTGTCGCGCGGCGGCCTTCGCGGGCGAACAGTTTCATCGCCAGATCATTTTCAAGCTGCTGTACCGTGTAGGTCAGCGCCGAGGGCACCCGGTGCAGCTCCGCCGCCGCGCGGGCGAAGGAGCCATTGCGGGCAATGGCATCCAAAACTTGCAGAGCGTCGAGGGAAAGTCGCATATTCAAATTATTTGAATTGATTGTTCAAAATTATCCGCTTGTGGTGGCCGGTGGGCAAGCGCATATTGTGCAATATTCTATTTTTCATGCGTAGTTCCGTCAAGACGGATATCGCGGCAAGGATTCAAAATGATTGAAATTCGCAAGGCACAGGAACGCGGTTATGCCGACCACGGCTGGCTGAAAAGTTTTCACAGTTTTTCCTTTGCCGACTACTACGATCCAAAGTTCATGCACTTTGGCGCGCTCCGCGTCATCAACGAAGACCGGGTGGCGGCAGGCATGGGCTTTGGCACCCACGGCCACCGCGACATGGAAATCATCAGCTATGTGCTCGACGGCGCGATCGCGCACAAGGACAGCATGGGCAACGGCTCGACCATCCGCCCCGGTGACGTGCAGCGCATGAGTGCGGGCACCGGTGTGCAGCATTCCGAATTCAACCACGCCACCGATCAAACCACGCATTTTTTGCAGATATGGATCCAGCCCGATCAGCTCGGCATCAAACCCTCCTACGAGGAAAAACATTTCAACGAGGCCGACAAGCGCGGCACACTGCGAGTGGTGGCGTCGAATGACGCCCGCGAAGGCTCAGTGAAAATCCACGTCGATGCCACCGTGTACGCGGGATTGTTTGACGGCGGGGAGAGAGCAATCATCAACATTGCCCCAGGCCGCCGCGCCTATGTGCATGTGGCGCGCGGGCGGGTGAAGGTGAACGGCGAATGTCTCAACACGGGCGACGCGCTCAAGATCACCGACACGCCAATCATTACCGTGCATAACGGCGAACACGCCGAAGTGCTGCTGTTTGATTTGGCATGACTTCAGAATTGATGACATGACCACCACACGCACTATTGAACGAGTCATCCAGGCGCACATCGCCCCGGTTGGCACTTTCACCGTCAAACGCGCGCTGCCGGATCGTCATCGCCAGTCCGTCGGTCCGTGGGTGTTCCTCGATCATTTCGGCCCGTTTCGCGTCAAGCCGGGCGAGGATGGCGTGGGCCCGCATCCGCACGCCGGTATTGAGACGGTCACTTACTTGTTGTCTGGGCGCAATGAGCACCACGATTCAGCGGGCAACCGCGGCATCGTCGGCCCCGGCGGCGCACAATGGATGACATCCGGGCGCGGCGTGATCCACTCGGAATATCCGCAGCCGGAGAACGAAGCCGAGATGGTGCAACACGGCATCCAGCTTTGGACCACCCTGCCGCGCGCGTTGAAAACCACCGCGCCGGGTTATCAGCGCATCGCGGCAGAGGACATTGCCGAAGTCAACCATGATGGCGTGTGTGTGCGGGTGATTGCCGGGTCGTATGAATCACATCAAGGCCCGGCCAGGGTGCTGATGCCCACCCTGTTGTGGCATGTGACACTGCAACCCGCCAGTACCTTCCGCTGCGCCATTGAAGCCGGCTTTGAAAT
>JANPNJ010000544.1:0-6308 GCA_031427395.1 Burkholderiales bacterium | reverse complement strand
CACCATGACCGCGCCGGCGGCGGATCTGGCGCACGCCTTCGCCGCCCTTCATGGTGCCTGCGCCACCCGGCAACCCAATGCCGCGCGGGTGCTGGGGGTGCATCTCGAAGGCCCGTTCATCAATCAAGCCATGCTCGGCGCGCAGCCGGATTTTGCGCGGCCGCTGCAACTGGATGAACTGGCAAGGCTGCACGCGCTGGCACCGATTCGCCTCATCACACTGGCACCGGAAGTACCCGGCAACATGGCGTTGATCAAAGGACTGGTGGCCGCTGGATTCATTGTCCAGTTGGGTCACACCGCCGGTACCTATGAGGACGCCATCGAGGCCATGGCGCAGGGCGCGAAAGGCTTCACCCATTTGTTCAACGCCATGTCAGGCATGCACCACCGCAAGCCGGGCATGGCCGGCGCGGCATTGTCGGCGGCGGAGTATGCGGAACTCATTCCCGACATGCTGCATGTGCATCCGGGTGCCATTCGTGTTGCGCTGCGGGCGATCCCAAAATTATTTTGTGTCACCGATTCCACCGCCGCGTCCGGCATGCCCGACGGCGAGTATCGGCTGGGCCGGCACACGGTGCAAAAATGCCTGGGCGGGGTGCGGCTTGCCGACGGCACGCTGGCCGGCTCCTGCCTCACCATGGATCAGGCACTGCGAAATCTGGTGGAGGTGATGGGTCTTGATCTGGTCGAGGCGTCAAAACGCGTCTCGACCCACGCCGCCGATTACCTGGGGCTGGCTGATCGCGGGCGGCTGGCAGTGGGTGCTTTTGCGGACATGGTGGTGCTCAACCGCGATTTGCAAATTCAGGATGTGTATGTGGAGGGAGACCGCGTTGTCATCTGAATCGCCAATGAGCTTGATGCTGCGCGAAACACGCGAGGCACCTGCCGCAGTGGCGCGCCAACTTGCGGCGGATGAGCCCGCTTACCGGAATTTTGCCAACACATTGCGCGCCATGCCGCCATCATCGATATTGACCATCGCGCGCGGCAGCTCGGATCACGCCGCGCATTTCATGGCCTATCTCATCATGGCGCGGCTGGGTCGGCTGGTGACCTCGCTGCCGATGTCACTCATCACGCTTCACCAAACCAAAATACAATGCGCCGGTTTGCTGTCGATGGCGTTTTCGCAATCGGGGCAAAGCCCTGACCTGATCGCGCCCATGCGCTATTTCACTGATGGTGGTGCCACCACGGCGGCGTTTGTGAATGACCCGGCCTCCCCGCTGGCACAAGCCTCGCAGTGGGTGTTCCCGCTGCATGCGGGCGAGGAAAAAAGTGTCGCCGCGACCAAAAGTTTTATCGCCCAATTGGTGGCGGGCGCGCGGGTGACGGCGGCGTGGCAGCACGATCACGACCTCATTGCCGCATTGAATGACTTGCCGCGCGCGCTGTCGAGGGCGGCGGATGCCGACTGGTCGCAGGCGGTGTCCGCGTTTCTGGAAGTGGATCGCCTGTTTGTTGTCGGCCGTGGCACCGGCTTGGCGGTGGCGATGGAGGCGGCGCTGAAATTCAAGGAGACCTGCGCCATCCAGGCCGAGGCATTTTCTGGCGCGGAAATCAAACACGGGCCGATGGCTTTGATTGATGCCGGTTATCCCTTGCTGATTTTTGCGCCGCGCGGCCCGGCACAGGCGGGGCTGATTGCGCTCGCCGACGAGATGCGTACGCGCGGTGCGCGGGTGTTGCTGGCGGCACCTGGTGATGTCCGCGGGGTCGATCTGCCGTTGGTCACCACTGGCGCGGTGGATCTCGATCCGATTGCCGTCATCCAAAGTTTTTATCCAATGGTCGAGGCGCTGGCGCGTGCGCGCGGCCACGACCCGGATCGGCCAAAATTTTTGGCGAAGGTGACAAGGACACATTAGCGGGGTGATGGGTTCGGCTCCTGTCCCCGTGAAAATGAAGGGGCAATTGGCATGTCCGCATCGCCGGACATGCCATATTTGCCACGCGGCAGATCAGGATGAAACCATGCGTTGCGCCCCGACAAGGGTTTCCTGCAACAAGTCACGCGGCTGTTGTTGCCGCATCACGCTGCTGTCAGAGGGGACTTGCGGAATGGCATGGGGACGCTGCCGAAGCAACATTGCCGCGATAATCTGCCAATGGAGAAAGGCTGGGCGGTTCATGGATAGGTTGGACATGGGGTTCGCCACAACGCGATGATGGCTGGTATTCTATTGGTATTTTCCGGCTTGTTTGCAAGGGTCGCCGCAAGCCAGCCATCATTTTATTCAACCCATCATTGCCATGCCCCTCAAAACCGAGTCACCCAGCAGCCTGCACGCGCAACTCGACACCTATCCGGTCGAGCAATTGGTCAACGCGCTGGTGGACGACCAGCACCACGCCGTGTCCGCCGTGCGCGCGGCAACCGCCTCGATCGCCGTTGCCGTGGCCGCCGCCGTGCCGCGCATCCGCAATGGCGGGCGGCTTGTGTATGTTGGTGCCGGTACATCGGGACGCCTCGGTCTGCTCGACAGCGTGGAGCTGTATCCGACATTTTCCTGGCCGCGGGATCGTGCCGTCGCCTTGCTGGCGGGCGGCCATGAGGCCATTTACAAGGCCATTGAGGGCGCGGAGGACAACCGTGAACAAGGTGCCGTTGATATTGCCAACGCCCGCGTGGGCGGCAATGATGTGGTGATTGTGCTGGCGGCATCCGGCACCACACCGTATGCGCTCGGCGCCCTGGCGGCGGCGCGGCTGGCGGGTGCCTTCACCATTGGCATTGCCAACAATATCAACGCACCGGTTGCGGTGGAATCCGATTGCGGCATCACCCTCGACACCGGTGCCGAAGTGATTTCCGGCAGCACCCGGCTGAAAGCCGGCACCGCGCAAAAAATCGCGCTCAACACCCTCTCCAGCGCCATCATGGTCAGGCTCAACAAGATTTATGGCAATCTGATGGTCGATCTGAAACCGACCAACGCCAAATTAAAACGCCGCGCGACGCGCCTCACCATGCTTGCCACGGGTTGCGATGAACACCTTGCGGAAAAGTCGCTCACCGCCTGTGGCTATCATGTCAAGGTTGCCATTGTGATGATTAAAAAAAGCATGTCGGAAAAAGATGCGATAGCCGCACTCGATGCGGCGCATGGCAACGTACGTGTGGCCCTGACATGACCAGCCAACCCCCTGTTGCTGCCACCAAAAATCCGTGGTCGTGGATTCCCACGCTGTATTTTGGCCAGGGCATCCCCTATGTGGTGGTGATGACCGTTTCGGTCATCATGTACAAAAACCTCAACATCTCCAACACTGACATCGCGCTCTACACCAGTTGGCTGTATTTGCCGTGGGTGATCAAGCCGCTCTGGTCGCCGCTGGTCGATATGTTCAAGACCAAGCGTTACTGGATTGTGCTGCTGCAATTTTTGATCGGCGCCTCGCTCGCCATGGTGGCGCTGACCATCCCGACCACGCATTTTTTCCAGATCACGCTGGCGGTGTTTTGGCTGATGGCGTTCAGCTCGGCCACCCACGATATTGCCGCTGATGGCTTTTACATGCTGGCACTCAAGGAGCACCAGCAGGCCGCGTTTGTCGGTGTGCGTTCCACTTTCTACCGCATCGCCATGATTACCGGACAGGGTGCGCTGGTGTATCTGGCCGGCCGTCTGGCGGAGGCCACCGGCAACGTGGTGTGGGCATGGTCGATTGTGTTTTGGGTGCTGGCCGGGATGTTTTTGCTGCTGTCGGTGTATCACCGTTTTGTGCTGCCGCTGCCAGCGGCGGATGTGACAGTGAAGGGCAGCGGCAATGTGCTCGAAGAATTTTTGATTACCTTCAAATCATTTTTTTCGCGCGCCGATATTTTGCTGGTGCTGGCGTTTTTGTTGACCTTTCGCCTGGGCGAGGCACAGGCGCTGAAATTGATCGGGCCGTTTTTGCTCGACCCGACGGCCAAGGGCGGCCTTGGTTTGACCACCGCTGATTTTGGTTTGGTGTATGGCACGTTTGGCGTGTTGTCGCTGACCCTGGGCGGCCTGCTCGGCGGCTACACCATCTCGCGCGGCGGCTTGAAAAAATGGCTGTGGCCGATGATGCTCGCCGTGCATATTCCCAATCTCGCCTTTGTGTTTTTGGCCTACACGCAACCCAGCAGCCAGATGGTGATTATCGCGGCGATCATGATCGAGCAATTCGGTTATGGGTTTGGCTTCGCGTCTTATTTGTTGTTCATGATCATGGTCGCCGACAACAAAGGCCAGGGCATCCACAAAACCGCGCACTACGCCATTTGCACCGGCTTCATGGCGCTCGGCATGATGCTGCCGGGGATGGTCAGCGGCTGGATACAAACGCAGCTTGGTTACCAGCACTTTTTTGTCTGGGTGTGTGTGTGCACCGTGCCGTCGATGATTGTTGCGCTGTTTTTGAAAATTGATCCGGCGTTTGGCAAGAAGGTTGAAAATGGCAATGGCTGACAAACCCCGTCATTCCAGCGCAGAGCAATATGCACCAACTTAAAAGCATGTCATTCCGAACGGCTTTATGTGAGGAATCTTATCCATGAATTTGAGGGAAATGTTGGAATCATTGTTTTCCCGATTTGGGCGGATGGGATTCCTCCCCCGGATCAAGTCCGGGGCTAAAGACAAAAGCCGTTCGGAATGACAAGTTTTTTTGTAGGCGCATGGGGGTTTGTCCGGGAAGGAATGGCAGTGGAAATTTTTTATAAAGTCTAATATTGGCGGGCACCTCAAGCAATTTTTGCCCCAAAACGCCCGCCAGTAAACGAGTGTTGATATTTTTATGCCCCCCACCTACCGTCTCGTCTCCCTCGATGCCTTTCGTGGTTTCACCATCGCCGCGATGGTGCTGGTGAACAATCCCGGCGACTGGGGCAATCTGTATTCGCAGCTTGCCCACGCCGAGTGGCATGGCTGGACATTCACCGATTGGATATTTCCGTTTTTTTTGTTTATCTGCGGCGTGTCGATGACCTTCTCGCTTGCCAACCGCCGCGCCGCGAACCCCATGGTGGTCGAAAACAAACCCGCATTGATGTTATCGCTGTGGAAACGCGCCGGCATCATTTTTCTGATCGGCCTCACGCTTAATTTCATTCCGAATTTTGATGTCGGCACCGTGCGCATTCCGGGTGTGTTGCAGCGCATCGCGCTGTGTACCATGCTGGCAGCACCGATTGTGCTGTTTTTTGGCTGGCGCGCGCAGTGTGTGTGGATTGCCGGACTGCTGGTGTTTTACACCGTGGTGATGTTGTGGCTGCCGGTGCCCGATCAGAATGGCGTGGTGGCGGCCGGCGCGTTGCAGCCGGGGCGCGATGCCGGGGCATTCATTGACCGAATTTTTCTCGACGGCCACATGTGGGTCAAATCCAAAACCTGGGATCCCGAAGGATTGTTCACCACCATCCCCGCGCTCACCAGCATGTTGTTTGGCGTGTTGCTTGGGCATGGGCTGGCCACCAATGTCAGCCGCGCGGAAAAAACTGTCTGGATGATGATGGCGGGGTTGCTGTGCCTGTGGGCGGGCGCGATGATGGATGTGGCGGTCATGCCAATCAACAAGAGCCTGTGGACGGCTTCGTATGTGTTGATGATGAACGGCTGGGGCCTGCTTTTGTTCGCGGCGTTTTATTGGCTGATCGACGGCAATGATTCGGCGGCGCTGAAGGCGCAGTCGCAAAAATTGTTTTTGCCCTTCACCATCTATGGCATGAACGCGCTGTTTATATTTGCTTTCTCCGGGCTGGTGGCAAAAATGTTGGGTGTCATCAAGTTCGCGCAGGATGATGGCAAGATGCAGACACTCAAGGCGATGCTGTATGCGCCGATCAAGGCGCTGCCGCTGGCACCCGTCGATCAATCGCTCCTGTTTGCTTTGTTGTTTAATCTGGTGATGCTCGCCATTGCCTGGTTCATGTGGAAGAAAAAATGGTTTATCAAAGTCTGATGTTGCGTCTGTTATGCGGTGCGGTTGTGTTGTTGTTGTCGGCCTGCGCAACCACCCCTCCCGCTCCCGGTGAGGCACCCCTCGCGCCACGCGAATTCCGCGCCGTGTGGGTCGCCAGTGTCGCCAACATCGACTGGCCGAGCAAACGCGACTTGACCGTGGCGCAGCAGCAGGCGGAAATCATCGCCATTGTCGAACGCGCCAAACAAATCAATCTCAATGCCATTGTGCTGCAGGTGCGCACCAGCGCCGATGCGTTGTACGATTCCAAGCTCGAACCCTGGTCGGAGTACCTGACCGGCGAGCAAGGAAAAGCGCCCGAGCCGTTTTATGACCCGCTGAAAATGTGGGTGGCGGAATCACACAAG
>JANPNJ010000543.1:0-5337 GCA_031427395.1 Burkholderiales bacterium | reverse complement strand
GCCCAGGTCGTCGAGCCACACCTCCGTCCACGCGTGCGCCTCGGACTGGCGCACAATCAGTTGGCGGGTGATGGGGTTGACTTCGCCGCCCTGGTAGCCGGTGACCACCCGCGCCGGAATGCCGGCCGCGCGCATGATGAGCGCGAAACTGCCGGCATAGTGTTCGCAAAAGCCGAGCTTGGTCTCGAACAAAAATTCATCAACGGAATGCTCCCCCAGGCGCGGCGGCTCGAAAGTGTAAGTGAATTCGCGGTTATAGACGCGCATCAGTTGATCGATCAGCACCATTGGGTCGGGATGTTTTTCACGCATGTCGCGGGCGTAGGCGATGGTGCGCGGATTGAGGCGGCGGTTGAAGGTCAGATAACGCTGCAATTGCTGCGTGTCGGCATCGGTGCCGGCGCGATAGAGCAAATTTGACGCGACATCGTAGGCTTTGATGCTGTTGACCGGCTGAGTCGCGCGCAGTTGGTAGTCGCTGAGGATCAAGGCATCTTTGGGGATGGTGTTGGGCATGTCGAGTGCAAACAGCCAGGTTTTGTTGTGCGGCTGCAGGGTCACGCGGTATTGGGTGAGCGGCCCTTCCGGCTCAAAGTCGGCGCGGGCGACGGGCATGGTCTCGAACATTTGCCAACCCCGCCCGACCTGCGCGCCCAACACGGGGCCCCGCCAGTAGAGGTCGGTGTTGTTGGGCACGGGCCCATCAAATTCGACCCGAAACGCGAGCGCGTCGGATTGCGAAAGTTTGGAGATGTCGCCGGGTGCCATGCTGCCGGACAGACCGGTGCGCGCCTGCCCCTCCTGCGGCATGCTCCACAAAGGCCCGCTCAAACGCGGAAACAGGAAAAATAACACCAGCATCATGGGGATGGCCTGCAACATCAGCCACGCGGAGGGCACCAGCCGCTCACGCACGGTCGCTTCGGTGTTGATGCGGTTGAAGCCGATGAGGGTGGCGACAAAAATCCACACGCAGACAAACATGTAGGCACCCATGGCGATGGTCTGCGAATACAAAAAATTGGTCAGCGCCAGAAAAAAGCCGAGGAAAATGACCACCATCGCGTCGCGCTTCATTTTCATTTCCAGCATTTTCAGAAACAGCATGACAATCAACAGGGTCACGCCGACCTCGCGGCCGAACAGGCGGCGGTATTCGGCAAAGGCACCCAGGGTGATGGCAAAGGCAATCAAACTCATCAGCCACCACGGCGGTGTGCGCAGGCCGCTGCGGGCGATCCACCAGCGCCACGCCCCGGCCAGCACGCAGGCGGCCGATACCCACCACGGCAGGCGTTGCACATGCGGGGCGATGACAAATGCCATCGCCGCCAGCAGCCAGGTGACGTTGGCGAGCGTGAGGGCGGTTTGATTCAGCATGGCCGGGTTTTCATGCGGGCACCCCGTGCAGGGCGAGGGCGCGCAGACAGGCATCACGGTGGGCATGTCCCATCGATGGGGCAATGGTGTTGCCGGGCAATTTCAACCCATACGGCAGGCGGGCGCGTTCGGCCTCCAGCACCCACCATGTCAGGCGCGACAGCCGCTGCTCGACACCCAGACCCTCGAGTGCCGCGTAGTCCAGCCACAAATCGGCGCTGGTGGTGGTGCCGAATTCCTTGACCAGCAAACCCTGCTCCCGCGCCAGCGCTTTCCAGGCGATTTGCCGTGGTGTGTCGCCAGGCCGATAGGCGCGCAGCGATTGAAACTCCTCATCGCCGGCAATCGGCATGTTGCCCTCGCCGTGGTGGCTTGCGGCAATGGGCAAGGCACCGGCACCGGCGTCGGGCTTGGGATAAACCAGGCAGGTCATGCCGAAATCCACGTACGACCAGGCGTGGAACAAACCCACCGGATATTCGGTGAAAATCTCCAGGCGGCCACAAGCCACAAAGCCGCGCCCAATGGTGGCCATCGGCAACAACAGATTGGTGCCACGGTGCTTGGCCAGATCACCAAATACGGGCTGCTCCTCACGTTGTCTGGCGCGTTTCAGCCCGACTGCAAACCGCGACACGCCCGGATTATGAAAAACCAGATGCAATTCGGCGACATCACCGGAAAAAACCGGGTCCACTTTGCCCGGCGAAACGGACAATTGCGCGAGGTTGCGAAACGTGTGCAACATCGACACGCCACCCATGCCTGCCAGCAAAAATGTCAGCATGTAGCCCAGCGACAGGCTGTAATTGATTGAGGCAATCAGCAGCAGCAGCAGCACCAGCGCAAAAAAATACCCGGTGCGCGAGGGGAGAATGAAAATGCGTCGCTGCGTCAACACCACCGGTGCATTTTCCGGAGCGCGTGCGCGAAAAATCCAGTCGGAAATGCGTTGCCGCAGCGTCAATCCGGAAACGGCAAACACAATTTACTTGGCTGGTTTCGGCGCGGCAGGCGGCGCTTTGGTTGCGGGTGTTGCCGGTGGGGCGGCTGTGGCTGCTGTGGCAGGGGTCGCAGGTGCGGCGGGCTTGGCGTCGGCACATTTTTTCAGGCCAAGCTGAAACTTGCGCAACGCGGCGGTTTCTTTGCTGTCGTTGCCCGCAGGCTTGGTGATTTTGCCGGCACGCATCTGGAAATCGACCAGGATGTCGTTCAACTCTGTTTGCCGGTCCTGGCGGGCTTTCCACGCGGCGGGTTGTTTGGCCACGTCCCCGGCACGCCGCGCCGTATCCAGTTCCATCTCGAGTTTTTCGCGCTCACATAATCGCGCTTCGTAATCAGCAAACAATTTTTCCAGTTGTTCCATCGGGTTGCCGATGGCACGGCTTTGCACGCCGGTGTTGGTTTTGGGTTTGTCGAGTGTGCTCTTGCTGGTTTCACAGGCGCGATCGGAATACTCAATTTTTCCGTCCGGCCCCTGGCATTTGAACGCGGCCTCAGCCTGGCCAATCTGCGCGGCGCAGACAGCCGCAATCATCACCAACCAAACCCGTTGCTGCGGACGCTGGCGGACAATGGAGAAAGAGGGAGTGGGAAATTTCATCATGGTCGTCCTTTGTGGAATGAAACAAAAACCAAACTACAAACCAAACTACGGGATAGGCACACTGCCGATGAGATCCTGTGCGGCATCGAGGATTTTGCCATTGCCAATGCCAGTTCCTGGATTGGCGGCAACCGCACGCAGTCGGTGCCCGACCACCGATGAGGCGACCGCCTGCACATCTTCGGGCAACACCAATTTGCGTCCCGCCAGCATCGCCCAGGACTGGGAGGCGCGCAACAGCGCCAGGCCGGCGCGCGGCGAGAGCCCCATTTCGTAGCGCGCCGAATCACGGCTGTGGTTGACCAGCGCCTGGACATAGTCGATCAGGGCGTCGGAAACATGCACGGCCTTGACTTCATTTTGCAGCGCCTCCAATTGCCCCACCGTCATCACCGGCGTGATGCGTGCCACCATGGCGCGGCGGTCTTCGCCTTTGAGCAAGGCGCGCTCCGCGCTCCCGTCGGGATAGCCGAGTTTGATGCGCATCAAAAAGCGGTCAAGCTGGGATTCGGGCAGCGGGAAGGTGCCGACCTGGTGCGAGGGATTTTGCGTGGCGATGACAAAAAAAGGCGAGGGGCAGCGCCATGGTCTTGCCGTCAGCCGTGACCTGGTGTTCCTCCATGGCCTCGAGCAGCGCCGATTGCGCCTTGGGGCTGGCGCGATTGATTTCGTCGGCCAGAATCACCTGCGAAAAAATCGGCCCGGCGTGGAACCGGAAGGTCGAGGATTCGCGGTCAAAAATCGACACACCGACAATATCGGCGGGCAGCAGGTCGCTGGTGAATTGGATGCGCTGGTACTGGAGCCCAAGCAGGCTGGCCAGCACATGCGACAGCGTGGTTTTGCCGACACCCGGAATGTCCTCGATCAGCAAATGGCCGCGCGCCAGGATGCAGGCCATGGCCATGCGGATCTGGACATCCTTGCCGAGGATGATGTTGCCCGCCTGCGACAGCACGGCGCCCAGCGGGCCGTCAGGCAGATGGGCGGTGGATTTGGCGGCGGAGGAATCTTTTTTTTCAAACAGCATGACGGACATTTCTACTCACTTTGGTTTGGCATTGTTTATTCTACATTGGCTAACCACAGGGTATTTGCCCTATACCCTGAATGCGGCGAGAATGGACACATGAACACCAATCTGAAATCCGCGCTCATCACCCATCCGGTGTGCCTGCAACACGAAATGGGGCCACATCACCCGGAATCACCGTCGCGCCTGCAAAGCGTGCTGTCGCACCTTGAAGGTGGTGGTCTGACGGCGCAAATGGACAGCGTGGACGCGCCCCTTGCCTCAATCGAGCAACTGGCAGGCGCACATTCACAGGAATATGTCGAGAGCATATTTGCCGCCGCGCCGGCGCGCGATTACGCCTATCTTGACCCGGATACATCCATGAACCGCTACACGCTGGAGGCCGCGCGCCGCGCCGCCGGTGCGGTCATTGCGGGTGTGGATCGGGTCATGTCGGGGGCAAACAAAAACGCCTTTTGCCCGGTGCGTCCCTGCGGACATCACGCTACCTTTGAGCAGGCGATGGGGTTTTGCATTTTCAACAACGTCGCCGTCGGCGCGCGCCACGCGATCCATGCCCATGGCTTGTCGCGCGTGGCGGTGCTTGATTTTGATGTCCACCACGGCAACGGCACCGAGGACATTTTCCATGATGACGAGCGGGTGCTGCTGTGTTCGAGTTTCCAGCATCCGTTTTATCCCGGCACGGGGGCCGACAGCGGCAACAGCCACATCGTCGCCACCCCCTTGGCGGCGCACACCGGCAGCGCCGCCTTCCGCCGCGCGATAGAAGCAACATGGTTTCCGGCGCTGGAAAAATTCCGACCGGAATTCATTTTCATTTCCGCCGGATTCGACGCGCACCGCGACGACCCGCTGGCGCACCTGGATTTGATTGAGGACGACTATGTGTGGATCACGCGGCGCATTGCCGAAGTGGCGGGGCGGCACTGCGAAGGACGCATGGTGTCCGTGCTGGAGGGAGGCTATAACCTCACCGCGCTGGGGCGTAGCGCGGCGGCACATGTGGGGGTATTAATCGCATAAACCAAGCAATGGTGCGCTTTTTCAGCCATTATTGCCGCAAATACCGCACGTATGGCTGAGTTTAATAAAAGAGTGTGCATCATCAATGCGGCTGTTCGTGGTCAGGTTGTGCCATGACAATCACCTGGCCACAACCTTCCCGCCGCAATTATTTGGTGCCGAAAATCTTGTCACCCGCATCACCCAGTCCGGGAATGATGTAGCCCATCTCGTTCAAGTGTGAGTCAATCGCGGCGGTGAAGATTTGCACGTCCGGGTGGGCTTTTTCCAGTCGCGCGATGCCCTCTGG
>JANPNJ010000542.1:0-6762 GCA_031427395.1 Burkholderiales bacterium | reverse complement strand
AAATTCCATTTGTGATTCCGCCGGGCGTGCGTTTTGCCGGTGCGCCTGGTGAGCAGCACACCATGTTTTTTCTGGACCCGTTCGGCAACCCGCTGGAGATCAAGGGCTTGCGTGACATGAGCCAGATGTATGCCGCATGATCCACCACTCGCTTTTGTTGCCGCTTATGATGGCCGAGGCTGGATAGAAACTCTCGCAGCAGCGATGCCGCATGAATGCATCATTCACGATCGAGATTTGCGCGACGAGGATGCCGCGGCAGTGCAAATTGCCATCGTCGCCAACCCCACACCTGGGCAAATGCAACGTTATCGCGGATTGCGCTGGGTACACAGTGTCTGGGCGGGTGTCGAGCGGGTGCTGCCGGTGGTCGCGGCGCAAAAAATTCCCTTGGTGCGTTTGATTGATCCGATGTTGGCGCACACCATGGGTGAGGCGGTGCTGGCATGGACGTTGTTTCTGCACCGCGACATGCCCGCTTATGCCGCCCAACAACGCCAACGTGTTTGGCAGCCACGCCCATACCGCCCGCCCGGTGAATTGACCATCGGTGTGCTTGGGCTGGGCGAGATGGGTCGTGCTGCTGCAGCACGCTTGTTGGCAGCCGGATACCGTGTCTGTGGCTGGAGCCAGTCGGTGAAAAAAATCGATGGGGTGGATGCGCACACTGGCGAGGACGGTTTGCGGCAGGTGCTGCAACAAGCCGATATTGTGGTGGTACTGCTGCCGCTCACGCCGCAGACACACACACTGCTCAATGCTGAACGCCTCGCCTTGCTCAAACGTGGCGCGGCGCTGGTGAATTTTGCGCGTGGCGCGGTGATGGACACCGATGCGCTGGTAGTCACACTCGATGCGGGTGCCCTGTCACACGCGGTGCTGGATGTGTTTGCAGCCGAGCCGCTGCCCCCCGAGAGTGCGCTGTGGCATCACCCAAAAATCACCGTGCTGCCGCATGTCTCGGCACCCACCGACCACACCAGCGCGGCGCGGATTGTCGCGGCCAATGTGGCGCGTTATCGTGCCGATGGCGTGTTGCCGCCGACGGTCGATGTAATGCGCGGTTATTGAATTCATTTACACGGCGCGCAAAAAAAGTGGGGTGATCTTTCGATCACCCCAAAAGGCGCACTCTCGAATACCGGCAGTGAAATACCAGGATCGCCGGGGATCTATCCGGCAACCCAGCCGCCCAGGGAGGGAGAGCGGTCTGCAAGTATTCAACTGGGTTATCGCAATTGCCGTGCCAATTATTTTCAGCGGCAAGCGTTGTTTTTTACGGATGGGATTTGGCCGTATGGAAACGCGAAGCAGGTGTTTGTCGTGGCAACCCGACGCGAATTGGCGCGTTTATCCCAAGTGATTGTTTTTGCGGGTCTATTTGCGTCGCCAACCGACGACAATCGGTGCGTGGATGTGACGTGATTAGGCGCGGGCAAAATGTGCGGCTACTTTTTGAAATGCGCCGCCTCCAGGCCATGCCGTTGCAGCAGTTTGTAAAATTCGGTGCGGTTGCGCTTGGCGATTTTGGCCGCCTGGGTGACGCTGCCCTGGGTGAGTTTCAACAGGCGGGTGAGGTAATCATATTCAAATTGGCGGCGGGCTTCCTCGAAGCCATCGAGGCTGTCACGGCCGATTTGCATGGCCTGTTCCACCACACCCACGGGCATGATCTCGGAGGTGGTGAGTGCCACGGCTTGTTCGCACACATTCAGCAATTGCCGGATATTGCCCGGCCAGGGTGCGGCCAGCATCATTGACAGCGCATCCGGGGAAAAGCCGGTGACGTGTTTGGCATAACGCGCGGCGAGCCGTTTCACAAAATGGCTGAGCAGCATCGGAATGTCCTCGCGGCGCTCGCGCAGCGGCGGGATCAAAAGTGTGACGACATTCAGGCGGTAGTACAAATCCTCCCGAAAATCACCGTCGTCGCGCGCCTTGGCCAAATCACGGTGGCTGGCCGATACCACGCGCACATCGACCGGATAACTTTGCACCGAGCCGACCGGCCGCACTTCGCGGGTTTCGAGCGCGCGCAGCAGTTTGACCTGCAGGGTAATGGGCATGTCGCCGATTTCATCGAGAAACAAGGTGCCGCCGTCGGCCTCCAGAAAAAGTCCGGAATGATCCGCCACGGCACCGGTGAACGCGCCTTTTTTGTGGCCGAACATCTCGCTCTCCATCAGCGCCTCGGGGATCGCGCCGCAATTCAGCGCCACAAAAGGCTTGCCGGCGCGCACGCTGGCGGCGTGCAAGGCCCGCGCCAGCACTTCCTTGCCGGTGCCGCTTTCGCCTTGTATCAACACGCTGGCGTCACTCTGCGCCACCCGCTCGGTGCGCACCAGCAATTCCTCCATCACCGGCGAGCGGGTGATGATGTCCGCGCGCCATGATGAAAAGGCAGGCGGCGCCGAGGCGCGTTTGATGGCGCCGCGGGTGCCATGCAAAGTCATGGCGCGGTCAATCTTGGCAAGCAATGCATTGGCATCGTAGGGCTTGGTCAGGTAGCCGAACACCCCCTGTTGGGTGGCTGCCACCGCATCGGGGATGGTGCCGTGCGCGGTCAGGACAATCACCGGCAGGCCGCGGAAGCGTTGCTCGATCGCGGCAAACAACGCCATGCCGTCCATGCCATCCATGCGCAAATCGGTGATCACCAGGTCTGGACGTTCGGCGGCAATCAGTGACAACGCTTGCGGCGCGCCGGTGGCGGTGGCGACCTGGTAACCGCTGGCCTTGAGGCGTATGGCCAGCAGGCGCAGCAGGTCCGGGTCGTCATCCACCAACAGCAAATGGCCTTTGGGTGTGGGGAGGGTTGCCATGGGATTGTCTGGTTTGGCCATCAAGGATTGCATAGTGTGAGTCCGGCGGTTGGGATGCGTTGATCCATGCACAATTCATGCCTGAATATTGCCCCGCATTGCAACCGCCGATCAAACACCACATCAGTTCCCATGAGGCAGCCTCGGCAAAATGACGCGAATGCGCGCGCCCGGCACAATTGGCGCGTCGCTGTTGGCGGCATTCAAATCCGGCGCGCCACGGGTGACGGCTGACACTTCGCCGCCGTGCAGCTCAACATAATCACGGACAATGGCAAGCCCGAGTCCCGTTCCTCTGCTGCCGGACGCAATCGCCGACGAACTGCGGAAAAACGCGTCAAACACGCGCTCCCGATCCGCCTCGGCGATGCCGGGACCTTCATCCAGCACTTCGATGACGGCATTGTCTTGCTGTTTCACCAGCCGTACGGTGATGGTGCCCCCGTCTGGGGAATATTTGATCGCGTTGGACAGCAGATTGTCCATCACCACGCGCAATTTTTTGGCATCACCCTGCAACGAAACTTTTTCATATTCGCGGCGCACGCTGATGGACTTTGCCACCAGCGCCAGCTTTTGCGCGTCGAGCACGGTGTCGATCATGTCCAGCATTTGCAGCGGTGCGATATCGAGTGACTGCGTTTCCTCCAGGCGTTGTGCGGATTGGGACTGGCTGTAGGTCAGCAAGTCCTGGATCAGCCGCTCCAACGTCTGCGAGTTTTGCCTGAGGATGCGCGCGATTTCGCGCTGTTCGGCATTGAGGCCGCCGACCACTTCCTCCGAGAGCAGATCCGAGCCTTCGCGCAGCGCCGTCAGCGGCGTCTTCAATTCGTGTGACACATGCTGGAAAAAACGGGTTTTCTGATCCTCCAGCATGATCAGGCGCTGGCGCAGCCAGTCGAGCTGGCGGCCGAGTTTTTCGATGTCGCGCGGGCCGGACACTTTGATGCGTTTGGCAAGCTTGCCCTCACCCAGGCGGTGTATCGCGGCGTCGAGATCGCGGATCGGGCGGGTCAACAAATAGGTGAATCCGCCCACCAGCAAAATCGCCGAAGGCACGATGGCGAGCATTTGCCAAAACACCTGCTTGCGCGATTTGGCGGCGGAGGCGCGCAGGCTGGCGACCTCGGCATCGACACTGCGATTGGCCAGATCATTGAGTTGCTGGGCGCGTGCGGTGATGTCGCTGAATTGCCGTTCCACCCGCTGGTGACGGTCAGGGGTGGCTGCTTCGTTTGCCAGGGCGCGGTGCGTTTCGGCCTCCAGTGATTTGATGGTGTTGGCTGCCTCAATCATCGCCGCCGCCAGCGGCAGATCGTGCAATTGCCGCAAATGCACGAAGAATTGCCCGCGGGTGTGCTGGTAGGATTGCATGGCCGCATTGTTGCCGCCCGCCAGCGATTGCGCAAATCGCTCCAGCGCCTGGGTGTCGGCCTCCAGTTGGCGCGCGCTTTGGGTGGCCAATGTGGCGTTGTAAACCGCCTGCTGGCTCTGCTGCGCGAGGCGCTCGATGGAAAAGGCGTTCGACACCAGCCCGGCAATCAAGGGCAGCGTGACGATGGCAAAACCCGCCAGCAGCAGTCCCAAAAAGGAAGCGGGGTAGCGCAGTTGAATCTTGTTGGATTTGGTGGCGTTGTCGGTTGCCATGATGGGGGGCGCAGGGGGCATGACGGGATGAACAGTGCAAAGCCGCACAGGTGCAATGATAGAATCAATTCCTGTCCTACGCCGTATCACCGTACACAGTACACACTACCAATCAGGAGTGGCATCATGGCAATGTATGAATCCGATGTGACCAAATTTGTCCGCGAAATGTTCGACAAGCAACCCGAACTCAAAGACCTGCAAAAGAAAAACCGCGCGACCTGGTGGGATCGGCAACCCGACTTCGATCAACTCAAACGCAATGACGCTTCCGAAGCGCCGAAGGCACCGTATGCGTATTTTCCGTTGCCTCGGAGCGGCCCTGGAAAATAAAATAAAAGTCCTTTATTGGCGGCGTGTTTCAGACATTTTTGCTTCAAATGACTTGTGGATATTGATGCTTTGGGAATTTATAGAAATTAAACGGCTTGGCGTTTATAAAATGCGGATAGCCAGATTGCTGATTATCCGAAAATAGGATATTATCCGCACATGAATATTGCATCCATGCAGCACACGCTTTTCGCCAAGGACGAGCCCGGACCCAAAAAACGGGTTCAAGGCGGAATTGCCACCAGCGATGTCACGCAGTCTGCGTTCATCTCTGGCAATGCGGAAGTTTTCCCACAAATTTTGGCGCTGCATGTGCCTGTGGGATCAAGAGTGGCGGATGTCACATTTGGTTCAGGTGTGTTTTGGAAAAATGTGGACTTGGGCAAATACGAACTTGTTTCTTCAGACATTGCGACCGGAATTGATTGCCGAAGTCTTCCCTATGAAAATGCCAGTTTTGATGCGCTGATACTTGACCCGCCATACATGGAAGGATTGTTGAGAAACAACAAAGACCATAAAGCGGGAGGCGGTTCACACTCAGCGTTCCGTGAGTATTACTCCAATGGCGATGAAGTAAACCACACGGGGCCGAAATGGCATGCTGCCGTCACGGATCTTTACTACAAGGCGGGTGCAGAAGGCTTGCGCGTGTTGAAGGACAACGGAGTGTTGATCGTCAAGTGCCAGGACGAAGTGTCGGCCAACCGGCAATGGCTCACGCATGTCGAAATCATCAACCACTACGAACAGCTTGGGTTTTACATTAAAGATTTGTTTGTGGTCGTCAGGCAAAACAAGGCGGTGATTGCGCGGCTGAAAAAACAGGTACATGCCAGAAAAAATCACAGTTATTTTCTGGTCTTCATAAAAATCCCCAAGGGCAAGAAGCGCACATCCATGAGAGGCTGATTATTTTTCGGCCGCAAGCTCGTCAAGCAATGTGAACGGATCCTCCGCAAACGGCGGCTGTGGCGGCCATGTCACTTGAACAAGTGATGCGATCAATTGCTTTTGTTGGGACGGCGTGTATTTGGCGAAATTGGATGTCGGCAAGTCCTTGTTTTTTGCAAACACAAATCGCCATTTGCCGCCGAATGCAAAACAATTCACCGCCAACAAATCAAATTCCCCTTTCAGCAGCAGGGTGGTTTTCAGTTTCTTGCCATTCGGGAATTTGATTTCCCTGCTGTCGCTGGCATCAACCTGCGATTTGCCTTCCCAGCGGTCGCCACCAAGATTCTTGACCATCGCCGTTTGCAGGCTCTTGACCTCAATGATCAAGGTTTTGCCCTTGTAGATAATGCGGCGATCTCCCTTTTTGCTTCTGTCGTGGTCATCGTCCTTGATGTTCCCGGTAATTTCAGGATGATCCAGAAATACATCATGAAATTTTTTCTCGGCCACATAGCCAAGCATCATTCCTCTGAGGCTGGGATTTTGGTCAACGAGATCGGTCAGTTGCGTTTCGGTAATTCCCCATCGCTTCAGAATTGATTTTTTATTGGCCACCTGTGGCCTCCAGCTTTTTCAGAATGGATAGGGGTTTGATGCCCAGCGTGCGGCAAACCGCCAGCAACTCAATAATGTCCAATCCTCTTTCGCCGCATTCGTATTTTGAAACAAACGATTGCGGCCTGCCCAGGCGGTCAGCGACCTCCTGCTGGGTCAAGCCGGTTTTTTTCCTTGCATCAACAAGGGCTTTTTGGAGGATGTCGTATTGCGGGTTTCTCGCCATACGCTGATTGTCCATCCTGTTTTGGAATATCCCGAATCGGGATTTAGGCAAACAACCCCAGCACCGCATCCAGCCCGGTAGCGTTGATCGCATGGGTCGCCTGTGCCTGCACCACCGGCTTGGCGCAATAGGCAATCGAGGCACCGGCTTCGGCCATCATTAATAAATCATTGGCGCCGTCGCCGATCACCATGATTTGATTTTTCGCCGCGCCAATGCGCA
>JANPNJ010000541.1:0-6808 GCA_031427395.1 Burkholderiales bacterium | reverse complement strand
CGCTGGGTGGCCGATCCGACGCCAATACGCGCAAGTTGTTGTTGCTCAACCAGGTGGTTGAGCATGTGACCCAAATGTGCGGCGCGGATTGGCTGGGAATTTATCAAGCGCGTGTTGATGCCAAAGGCGGCAGGATGCTGGTCAAACTCGCTTATCGGGGAAGGCCGTCCCGCGCGGAATTTCCCTTGACCGCCGAATTTGCTTACGGTAACCCCGGCAGCACCAACAGCAGCGTCGGCCTTGAAGGCTCGGCGCGGGTGATAGACGATGTGGCCGCCTATGTCGCCGAGGGTGGCGGATTTTATGTGTGTGACGACAAGGTGCAGTCGGAGGCGTGTTTGCCGGTGTTTGACGAGGCGGGCAATATCATCGGCATCCTTGACGCCGAAGCGGCGCCGAGGCAATTTTTTAATCCAGATCGCATTTCGGCATTGGCGGCGCTGGCGCTGGTGGTGCCGGCGCTTCTGCCGTAGTGGGTGTCACGGGCTTGATTCAGCGCATTTAATCGTTGTGGTTATTGCCGTAAATTGACACATTCATTTTTCAAGGACAGCAAATGAAAATCACCCTTTCAACTGGTTTCATGCGTTGCGCCGGCGTGTTGGTTTTGATGTTCGCCGCCACACTCAATTCCAATGCGACGCTGGCACAGGCCTGGCCGGCCAAGCCGATCAAATTGGTGGCGGTGTTTCCGCCGGGCGGCTCGGTCGATCAGGTCGCGCGCATTCTGTCTGTCCCATTGCAGCAGGCGCTCGGCCAGCCGGTGATTGTGGAAAACAAGGGTGGCGCGTCCGGCTCCATTGGCACCGCTGCGGTCGCCAAGGCGGACGCCGATGGCTACACCTTTGCGGTGGTGTTTGATACCCATGCGGTCAACCCCAGCCTGATCCCGAACATGGTGTTCGACACCAAACGTGATCTGCTGCCGGTGATGCTGATTTCCAAATCGGCAATGATGATCGCCGCACACCCCAAGAGCGGCTTCAAAGATTTTACCGAAGTCATCGCCGCAGCCAAAAAAGAGCCGGGCAAATTTGGTTTTGCCAGCATCGGCTCGGGCAGCCTCGCGCATCTGGCGCTGACCCAAATGCAGGAGCAGGGCGGCTTTTCACTGACCCATGTGCCGTACAAGGGCGGTGGCCCGGCTTTGCAGGATGCGGTGGCGGGGCATGTGCCAATGATCGCCGGCACGGTGTTTTTGATCAGCCCGCAGGTCGATGGCAAAAATCTGCTGCCGCTGGCGGTCACCTCGGCCAAGCGACTGGCCAAATATCCTGACGTGAAAACCGTTGCCGAGCAGGGTTTTGCCGGTCATGAATCGGTGGCGTGGTGGGGCGTGTTTGCGCCCGCCAAAACCCCGGCCAATATCATTGCCGCCATGAACACGGCACTTGCCAAGGTGCTGGCCGAGCCGGCGGTGCGTGACCGCCTCGTCGCCCAAGGCATGGAGATCATTGCCTCCAAACCGGAGGAGCTGGCGAAATTTGTCGATGGCGAAATCGAACGCTGGGCCAAGGTGATCCGTGACAACAAAATCAAGGCCGGCGAGTAATGAAACCGGCGTTTGACGGTGGCGAACGCCTGCCGTTGCCCGATCCTGCGGGTTGGACCCCCGCGCAACACGCGGCGGCGGCGGAATTGATCGCAGGCCCGCGCGGCGCGGTGATCGGCCCGTTCAAGCCTTTGCTGCACAGCCCGGAATTGATGCAGCGGGTGCAGCGCACCGGCGAATATCTGCGTTACCACACCGGGATTGATGCCCGCCTGACCGAGTTGGCGATTTTGGTGGTTTCGCAATATTGGGGGCAGCCGGTGGAGTGGCAAATCCATTACCCGATTGCCATCCAGGCCGGGGTGTGTGCGGCCGATGCCGATGCCATCGGCCGTGGCGGGGTGCCACCATCACTCGATGACGCGCAACAAATTGTTTACGATTTTTGTGTGGCGCTGCAAACCAACCATGCGGTCAGCGATGCGCTGTACGCGGCGGCGCGTGATGCGCTGGGAGAAAAGGGCGTGATTGATCTGACCGCGCTGTGCGGCTACTACACCATGCTGGCGATGGTGATGAATGTGGCACGCACGCCGGATTAGTGGCGCTTATTTTTTCATCGCGGCGCGAATTGACTCGATGCGCTTGCGGTTCACATCAAAGTCCCGCACGCCCAGCCTTGAAGCCGAACGCACCTGGATGACATTGCCGTCCAGTGCAAATTCCACATCGTCAACAAAGCCCAATCCGGCACTTTTGAATTCGGCATAAACGTATCCAGGTTTTTCGGTGATGACGGTGGCACGAGGATTCTCGCGCAACACTGCCAGCAGTTTTTTCCACTCGCTTGCCATATCGCCGTTCACCGCAAGCGGGGCGATGTAATGGCTGTCATCCTTGGCAACCGTTGAAGAAACCGTATTGGGCTTCCAGGACGGCGGCTTGAATTTGCTGTTGATGAATCCGAGGCCGTCTGGCTTTGTTCCGGAAAATAATCCCATCGGATGTCCTCCAAAATATTCAATTGCGACAACGGATGCCGTCATCAGCAACAATGCCGCAATCGCGAGCGCGGTGTTTTTCAGGGATTTTTTCATGGCAGGGGGATGATTTCAATCCGCCGCTGCGGCGGTACGGCTGCGAATGAAATCCAATCGCTGCAACCACATGCCGAGCGCCCAGCCCAACAACACACCAAGGGCGTTGGCCCGCGCGTCGGTCCACTCAAAAAACCGGTAAGGTGTGAGGCCCTGGGCAAATTCGATGGCAAGCCCCATTGCCATAAAGCCCAGCGCCATGGCGCTGCGTTGCCACAGGGTTTGGCGCGGTTTGGCCAGCACCCACACCAACATCAGCGTGCCGTAGGCGATGAAATGGTGCAACTTGTCACCTCCAGGCGGGACAAAATTGCTCAATGGCATGAGTGACAAAGCCCAGATACCGAGGATGATGCCGATACCGGCAAAATGCAGTAGTCGTAGCAGGCGCGGCATATTAAATTGACAAAGTCGTTATACAGAGCGCGTTTTCACGGCATTTTTCCTGAAAACGCCCGCCAATAAACGACTTTGTCATTTTTTTCTCACCGGCGGCAAATCGGTGCACACGCCTTCATACAGTTCCGCCGCCATGCCGATGGTCTCGCCAAGGGTCGGATGCGGGTGGATGGTTTTGCCGATGTCGGTGGCATCACAACCCATTTCGATGGCCAGCGCCAGTTCGCCGATCATGTCGCCGGCATGGGTGCCGACGATGCCGCCGCCGATGACGCGGTGTGTGGCCAGATCAACAATGAGTTTGGTGAAGCCTTCGTCGCGGCCGTTGGCGATGGCGCGCCCGGATGCCGCCCACGGAAACACGCTCTTGCCGAATTTGATGCCCTTGGCGTTTGCCGTCTCTTCGGTTTCACCCACCCACGCCACTTCGGGGTCGGTGTAGGCGACACTTGGAATCACGCGTGCATCAAAGAATGATTTTTGTCCGGCGGCGGCTTCCGCCGCGACGTGGCCTTCGTGCACCGCCTTGTGCGCCAGCATCGGCTGGCCAACAATGTCACCGATGGCAAAAATGTGCGGCACGTTGGTGCGCATCTGGTTGTCGACCGTGACAAAGCCGCGCTCACTCACCGCCACGCCGGCCTTGTCCGCGCCGATTTTTTTGCCGTTGGGGGCGCGCCCCACACTCATCAATGCCATGTCGTAGCGCACCGGTGTCCCGCGTTTGCCGTCGGCGGTTTCAAAGGTGGCGTAAATGCCGTCTTTTTTCGCCACGACCGCAACGGTTTTGGTGTTGAGCATGATGTTGTCAAAACGCGGCGCGTTCATTTTTTGCCAGACCTTCACCAGATCACGATCGGCACCCTGCATCAGGCCGTCCATCATCTCCACCACGTCGAGCCGTGCGCCAAGGGTCGAATACACCGTGCCCATTTCCAGGCCAATGATGCCGCCGCCGATGATGAGCATTTTTTTTGGTATTTCCTTCAGCGCCAGCGCGCCGGTGGAATCCACAATGCGTGGATCATCGGGGATGAACGGCAGGCGCACTACTTGTGAGCCGGCCGCGATCACCGCTTTTTCAAAGCGGATGATTTTTTTTTCGCCGGATTTTTGTTGACCGATGCCCGTGGTCAGCTCCACTTGGAGATGGTTGGCATCGATGAATTGGCCGATGCCGCGCACCACCTCAACCTTGCGTGCTTTGGCCATGCCCGCGAGGCCGGTGGTGAGTTTGCCGACCACTTTTTGTTTCCAGCCGCGCAATTTGTCGAGATCAATCTGCGGCTTGCCAAAGCTGATGCCGTGTTCGGCCAGTGCGGCGGTTTCATCGGCCACCGCCGCGACATGCAGCAATGCCTTGGAGGGAATGCAGCCGACGTTCAGACAAACCCCGCCGAGTTCCGCGTAACGCTCAACAAGAATGACTTTCATGCCCAGATCGGCGGCGCGAAATGCCGCCGAGTAGCCGCCGGGGCCCGCACCCAACACCACCATTTCACAGGTGATGTCGGCGGTGCTGTCTGGGGTGATGGGTGCAGGCGCGGACTGCGCTGGTGCTTCGACTTCCGCGGTTTCCAGCACCAACACCAATGCCCCCTGCGATACTTTATCGCCGATTTTCACGTTGACAGACTTGACCACACCCGCTGCCGGCGAGGGGACTTCCATGGTGGCCTTGTCGCTTTCCAGTGATACCAGCGAGTCGTCTTTTTTGACCAAATCACCCGGCTTGACCAGAATTTCAATGACGGGAATGTCCTTGAAATCGCCAATGTCGGGAACGGTTACATCCATCAGTTTTCCCATGTTGCCGCCTACAACACAAGACGGCGAATATCGCCCATCACGCTGGCAAGATAGGTGGTGAATCTTGCCCCCGATGCGCCATCCACCACCCGGTGGTCATACGACAATGACATCGGCAAAATCAAGCGTGGCACAAATTCATGGCCGTTCCACACTGGCTTCATCGATGATTTTGATACACCCAGAATGGCAACCTCGGGGGCATTGATGATCGGTGTGAAGTAGCCGCCGCCGATGCCGCCGAGTGAGGAAATCGAGAAGCAGCCGCCGGACATTTCGGCGGGCGAGAGCTTGCCTTCACGCGCCTTCAGGGCGAGCTCGGACGACTCGCGGGCAATGTCGATCACGGATTTTTGATCGGCGTTGCGGATCACCGGCACCACCAGGCCATTGGGGGTGTCGGCGGCAAAACCGATGTTGAAATAGCTTTTCAAAATCAGATTCTCGCCGCCCGGCTCCAGCGAGGAATTGAATTCCGGAAATTTTTTCAGCGCAGCCACACTGGCTTTGATGAGGAAGGCGAGCATGGTCACCTTCACCCCGGACTTGGCGATTTCCTCATTGGTCTTGACGCGGAAGGCTTCGAGGTCGGTGATGTCGGCGTCGTCTTGCTGGGTGACGTGCGGGATCATCATCCAATTGCGGGCGAGATTGTTGCCGGATATTTTTTTGATGCGTGACAGGGCGCGGGTTTCGATTGCGCCGAATTTGCTGAAGTCGATGTGCGGCATTTCCGGCAGGGACAGACCACCGGCGGTGCCGGTTGCAGGTCTGGCAAGGGTGGATTTGACAAAGCCTTTTACGTCGTCCTCGGAGATGCGTCCCTTGTTGCCGGAGCCTTTTACCCTGGCGAGATCCACCCCAAATTCACGCGCCAATTTGCGAATGGATGGCGAGGCGTGGACGGTGTGCGGCACATTGCCGGTGTTGTGAACAACAGCCGGTGCGGCGGGCGGAGCGACTTTGGCGGGCGCGGGCGCGGGCGTAGGCGCAGGTGCAGCGGGGGCAGAGGCGGCAGGCGCGGGGTTTGCCGGTGACGGCGCGGCGCTGCTGGTTTCGGCATCTACCAGCACCACCACCACACCTTCGGATACCTTGTCGCCCAATGCTACCTTGATGGCCGTTACCACGCCATTGACAGGCGAGGGCACTTCCATGGTCGCCTTGTCGCTTTCGAGTGAAACCAGCGAGTCTTCTTTTTTGATGGTATCGCCGACCTTGACCAGGATTTCAATGACCGGAATGTCCTTGAAATCGCCGATGTCGGGTACTTTCACTTCCACAGATTGGCTCATGATGTTTGGCTGTTAAGAGGTTTCATCACACCGTCCATGGTGCAGGTTTGGACACATCAATGGCGTATTTTTTGAGCGCCTCGCTGACTGTTTTCAGCGGAATTTGCCCGTCATCGGCCAGCGCCTTGAGTGCCGCCACCACCACGTAATAACGATTGACCTCAAAAAATTTGCGCAGTTGTTTGCGGGTGTCGGAGCGGCCAAACCCGTCGGTGCCCAGCACGGTGAATTTGCGGTCGGTGACATAGGGGCGAATCTGGTCGGCGAAGGCGCGCATGTAGTCGGTTGCGGCAACGGCAGGGCCTTTGCGGCCTTTGAGTTGTTGCGCGACGAAGGATGATTGCGGCGCGGCTTCCGGGTGCAGCAGATTGTGCCGTTCCGCCGCCATGCCGTCGCGCCGCAATTCGGTGAAAGACGTGCAACTCCAGATGTCGGATACCACACCCCAATCCAGCTCGAGCAATTCAGACGCCGCGATCACCTCACGCAAAATGGTGCCCGAGCCCATCAACTGCACGCGGGGTTTTTTGGTCTCCTTTGACTCGCGGAACAAATACATGCCCTTGAGAATGCCTTCATTGGCATTGGCGGGCATCGCCGGATGGGTGTAGTTCTCGTTCATCACGGTGATGTAGTAGTAGATGTGTTCCATCTTCTCGTACATGCGCTTCAGGCCGTCGTGCAGGATGACCGCAAGCTCATAGCTGAAGGTCGGG
>JANPNJ010000540.1:0-2620 GCA_031427395.1 Burkholderiales bacterium | reverse complement strand
GCACCGTGCCATTGAGTTCCCCCAGTTGCCGCACCTCGTCCTGGGTGTTCCAGCCAATGCCCTTGCCGCCGTTGCCGAGCTTGTTGAGCAGCGGCCCCAGAGCGGTGAAACGCTTGAACGTATTCGGATAATCCCGTTCCACCACGGTCATCTGCGGCGCGGTCTTGCCGGGAATGAGCTCGGTCTCGCCGCGCTTCCATTCCTTGACATCAAACGGCTGCGCCAATTCCCCAGGGGTGTCATGCATGATCGGAGTCAGCACCAGTTCCTGCTCAACACCCAGATGGCCAACACAGACTTCGCTGAATTTTTTGGCGAAGCCCTTGTAGATTTCCCAGTCACTGCGCGATTGCCACGCTGGATCCACGGCCGTGGAAAGCGGATGGATGAACGGATGCATGTCGCTGGTGTTGAGGTCGTTTTTCTCGTACCAGGTCGCGGTCGGCAACACAATATCCGAATATAAACAGGTGGTGCTCATGCGGAAGTCAATGGTCACCACCAGGTCGAGCTTGCCTTCCGGTGCCTCGTCATGCCAGACCACTTCCTGTGGCTTTGCCTCATGCCGTCCCAAGTCCTTGCCCTGCACGCCGTTGCTGGTGCCAAGCAAATGCTTGAGAAAATATTCATGCCCCTTGCCGGAGGAGCCCAGGATATTCGAGCGCCAGACAAACATGTTGCGTGGCCAGTTGGCGGGATGGTCGGGATCCTCGCAGCTCATTTTCAGTGAGCCGTCCTTGAGCGACTTGACCGCGTAGTCTTTGGCGTCCATGCCGGCGGACTTGGCGTCACGCACCACCTGCATGGGATTGGTTTGCAGTTGCGGCGCGGAAGGCAGCCAGCCCATGCGCTCGGCGCGCACGTTGTAGTCAATCATGCTGCCGCCAAAGCGTTTTTTGTCGGCAAGTGGTGACAACACTTCTTCAACGCCGAGCTTTTCGTAGCGCCATTGATCGGTGTGCGCATAAAAAAAACTGGTCGAATTCATCTGCCTGGGCGGACGCACCCAGTCAGTGGCAAAGGCGAGCGGCACCCAGCCGGTCTGCGGCCGCAGTTTTTCCTGGCCGACATAGTGCGCCCAGCCGCCGCCGCTTTTGCCGATGCAGCCGCACAACATCAGCATGTTGATGACGCCACGGTAGTTCATGTCACTGTGGTACCAGTGGTTCATGGCTGCGCCGATGATGATCATCGACTTGCCTTTTGTCCGGTCGGCGTTGTCGGCAAACTGGCGCGCCACGGTGATGATCTGGTCACGCGGCACACCGGTGATTTGCTCCTGCCATGCCGGTGTATACGGCACATTGTCATTATAATTTCTCGCCGCGTTTTCGCCTGGCAGTCCGCGCGCCACCCCATAGTTGGCGGCCAGCAAATCAAACACGGTGCAGACTTGCGCTTCGTGTTTGTCGCCGTTTTTGCCAAGCAACAAAGTGGTGGTCGGGACAGAGCGCACCAACACGTCACTCCCCGGATTGTTGGTGAAGTGCGCCGTCTCAATCCCGCCAAAATAGGCAAAGCCAACACGTGCCACTTCTTTTTCGCCGTCGGCAGCTTCGAGCATCGACAGGCGCAATTTCACCGCCTGGCCGTTGCGCGCTTCCTTGGATTCCAGGTTCCACTGGCCGACATCCGCGCGGCCGTCGGGCCCCCAGCGAAAACCGATGGCGCCATTCGGCAACACCGCCTTGCCGGTCTCATCGAGCGCCACGGTTTTCCATTCCGGATTGTTGGTTTGGCCGAGCTGGCCGTTGAAATCAGATGCCCGCAAATAACGATCCGGCACCATGATTTTTTCACCGGTCATGGTGGTGTGCGGCTTCAACATCACCAGCATCGGCAAATCGGTGTAGCGGCGCGCGTAGTCGTCAAAATAGGCGCTGGGGTTTTTGTCGCCGTCCGGAAAATAAAACTCCTTGAGGATCACATGCCCCATCGCCATGGCCACGGCGGCATCGGTGCCTTGTTTGGGGTGCAGCCATAAATCGGACAGTTTGGCGACCTCGGAATAATCCGGCGTGATGGCAACCGTCTTGGCACCCTTGTAGCGCACCTCGGTGAAAAAATGCGCGTCCGGCGTGCGGGTCTGCGGCACGTTTGATCCCCATGCCATGATGAAGGTCGAGTTGTACCAGTCGGCGGATTCGGGCACATCGGTTTGTTCGCCCCATGTTTGCGGGCTGGCCGGCGGCAGGTCGCAGTACCAGTCGTAAAAACTCATCGACACCCCGCCGATCAGGCTCATGTAACGGCTGCCCGCGGCATAACTGACCATCGACATCGCGGGGATCGGCGAAAAACCGATGATGCGATCCGCACCGTGTTGCTTGATGGTGTACACATTGGCCGCTGCCACCATTTCATTGACTTCATCCCACTCTGCCCGCACAAACCCACCCAAACCGCGCACGGCCTGGTACTCACGGCGACTGGCATCCGACTCAACAATCTTGCCCCAAGCCTCAACCGGCGCAAGGGCTTTGCGTGCCTCGCGCCAGCTTTTCAGCAGACGGCCGCGCACCAATGGATATTTCAGCCGGTTGGCGCTGTACAGATACCAACTGTAGCTGGCACCGCGCGCACAGCCGCGCGGCTCGTGGTTGGGCATATCCCAGCGGGT
>JANPNJ010000539.1:0-2050 GCA_031427395.1 Burkholderiales bacterium | reverse complement strand
GAGACATTTGACGTCGATAAATACTGCCGCGACGATGATTCACTAGCGAAATATCCGCACATTCAAAGTTGGTCCCCGTTAACGCCTAAACAAATTCGTGATGCAGGTATAAACCCGAAAGAGGGTGCAAGTCAAATTAGAGGTGTATCGCGATTATACTTTTTCGATAAATATGAGAAGATAAAAGACAAGATTCGCCTTAAACTTCAAAGCCTACAGGCGGGCCTTTCGAAAGACCAACAGCTTAAGCGTCTTGATCTTAAGCTTTCACAGGACAAATTTAGGATCGTAGTAGTTTGCTCTGGGGCAGGCGGCACATCCGTAAGACAGAGACGCCCGCCGCTGACGCCGTGAAGACTGCACCGCCGCAGAAGAAGAAAGCCGCGTAGCTCTGTAAGTCCGGTTTCTAAACTGAGTGACTCTGCGTACAATTGAGTTTATTACTATCACTCAGTTTGCTATGGCGTGATGCACTCGGTGAAAGCGCGGGCTGACCAGCATGTATTCGCCAATTTTGCCAAACCCCATCCGCAAATTGGCGTGGGACAGGCTTTCCACCACGCGTGACGCCACCACCAGCGCGACAAACTGTGCGGGCGGCACGCCGATGATGAGTGCCACCAAGGCAAACACGCCGTCGATCAACAACACGTCGAGCAGGTGATTGCGGTTGTCCGACCAAAAGCTCATCTCGCGTTGCGCGTGATGCAGCGCATGCAGCGACCACCACCATCTGAAACCGTGCTGCCAGCGGTGCAGCCAGTAGGCGACAAAATCCAGCAGCACCAGGTAAAACAAAAACGACCACAACGGTGCGCTGTTGAGCCACGGCATCCAATCTTCCAGCTTCGGAGGTATCACATCGGCCATGCGCAAGGCACCGTTGAGTGCGTCGATGAACGGCATCAGCAGCACAAACATCAGTAGCGGAATAAAGCCGAGCCGGTTCAACAGCGTATAAACCACGTCGAGTTTCCGGCTGGACACATCCGCCTGCACTTCCACTGGCCGCCATTTTTCCAGCGCACCCAGCACCACCGCCAGCAGCGTCACTTCGATGGCACCAATCAAAAATATTTCGGTGGCGTCAAACGCCTGCTCGGCCCAGCCACCCAGCCCGAGGGCATACACAACCGGCAATACCCCTGCCTCGAACACCTGCTGGTGCAACGCCGCAAAGCCTTCGGCAAGCCAGTCTGTCATTTCTGCGCACCCGATTTTTTATCCGCGCGCGCGGCCAGGGTGGCAAAACAAAATCCCTTTTGTTTGAGGCCGGTGATGAGTGTCTCCAGCTTTGGATACAGCGGTTCTTTGCGCGACCAGATGCCCAGATGCCACAGCAAAATATCGCCGTCACGAATGTCGCGCAGTTGCGCGGCAATGAGTTTGTCCGATGGAAATTTGTCACTCGGCAATTCGTCCCCGGAAAATCCGGCGCTTGACCATGCCACATGCTTGTAGCCGCAGGCCTCGGCGAAACGCACCGTGTTGGGGGTCAGCTTGCCGCCGGGCGCGCGCCAGATGCCGTCAAAGCCGCGCCCGGTCATTTGTTTGAACACGTCCTCGCTTTGTTTGATTTCGGCGCACACCTGGGCCTGGTCGAGCAGCACACCCTCCTTGGCACCCCACGGCACATAACGCACCCGGTCGTTGCCGACATCGCCGCGGAAATACCAATGTCGCCAAGTGTGGGAACCAAAAGCATGTCCCTCGGCGGCGCGCGCGCGCCAGAAATCACGCCATGACATGTCGAGTGATGTGTCGCCGCGCTGGGTTTTTTCGTTGGCCAGAAAAAATGTCGCGTTGACATTTTGTCGTTTGAGTATTGCCGCCATTTCCTCGGCGGGTGCCATGTGGCCGGTGTCGATGGTCAGATACACCGTGGCTTTGCATTGTGCAGACACCGCCATTGACCAAAGAGACATGGCAATGCAAATGGCGCAGCAGCACAGGGCGCGGGCGCGTGTCATTTTCTTGCCGCGTGTCCCAAAAAGTAAATGCCGTGCGGCGATTTGCCGACCGGGATTTGTTTGGCAATCTTTTTGGTGGC
>JANPNJ010000538.1:0-1827 GCA_031427395.1 Burkholderiales bacterium | reverse complement strand
GCTCGCCACCTATTTTGATTTCGCCCGCAAACAGCCCTACGCCAAATGGCAGGGGCACTATTACGAGTTCCAGGGCACACAAATCCGCATTTTTGAAGACGACGGCGCGCTATGGTTTTGTGACCGGGATATTTTGCATGTGCTGGATAAGACGCCCGAAAAGTCACTGCACCTGACCTACCCAGAGACCGATTACCGCAAGCTGGATGATTCCGGGCTGATGGCCTTTTCCGAGATGGCGGTGTTGCGGGTGGTGGCGCGCATTCGCCACCCTGCCACAGGCAAGCTGAAATTTTGGCTGGAGCGTGAGGTGATTGCGCCGTTTCATAAAAAGCGGGAAGTCAGTGCGCTGGCACGTTTGGGTTAGACACCGATTTTTTGCAGCGCCCGTACTGGCAGATTTTGCAAAAGTTCAAGCAACGCCGGGATGAGTGGCGCAATGGCTTGAATACGGGTGCGACGCACCACCAGGATGACGACGGCAATTGGGAGTGCCGCCAAATTTTGCTGAAACTCAATGTTTTGGTCGACTGTCAGAAAGACATCAAATTGGGCTGCGGCAAGCGCAAGCAATTTGCCATTTTTGACACCAGACCATCCTGCCTGCTGAACCGAGGTCGATTCATGCCCAATCAGCAGTGCGGCGATACCACTTGGCAGCGACTCATCGAACAGTATGCGCATCATTTCCCAGCGCCACACGCGCTTGCTCAAGAACGCCTATGGCCATGGCGTGACTGACGGACGGGAATTGGCTCAAAAATGTTGCCAATGAATCCCCTTCCTCGATGAAATCGAAAAGATTTTTAATTGGAACGCGTGTACCGCAGAACACGGGGGCTCCACCTTGAATTTCTGGATCGATAACCACGAAAACATGAGACATGCGAGGCGCTCCTCGGCTTTTCAAAACACCAGTTTACCGCCATATGTCCACACGCTGTCTCATACTGGCAATAAACCATCAAAGTGCTTTGCTGGCGGGCTTTTCCAGCTAAAAACACCTGAAACAGCACGCCAAATATAGAGTTCGGCCATTAGTTGCGCCGCAAAATTGCTGGCCAACCCACTCGGCTGTTATACTTTTGCCCTTAACAAAATTGCCTGCATGCCCGTATGCATTTCCCCACCGCCATTTAAAAAATCCCGTATGAACGTTGTCGTCAAAACCGAAACCGAAATCGAAAAAATGCGCATCGCCGGCCGCCTCGCCTCCGAGGTGCTCGACTACATCACGCGGTTTGTGAAAGCGGGGGTCACCACCGGGCGGCTCAACAAGCTCTGCCACGACTTCATGGTCGATGAACAACACACCGTGCCGGCCACACTCGGTTATGCGCCACCCGGGCACAAACCCTATCCCGCGTCGATTTGCACGTCCGTCAACCACCAGGTTTGCCACGGCATTCCCGGCGACAAGATGTTGAAACACGGGGATGTCATCAACATCGATGTGACGGTCATCAAGGACGGTTTCCACGGCGACACCAGCCGCATGTTCACCATCGGTGAGCCGTCCATCCAGGCGAAGCGTTTGTGCGAGACCACCTATGAAGCGATGTGGCGCGGCATCAAAAAAGTCAAGCCCGGTGCCACGCTCGGCGACATCGGCCACGCCATCCAGTCATTCGCCGAGGCCAACAGTTTCAGTGTGGTGCGCGAATTCTGCGGCCACGGCATTGGCCGCAGGTTCCACGAAGAGCCGCAAATTGTGCATTACGGCAAGCCGGGGCAAGGCATGGCGCTGAAGGCCGGCATGATTTTCACCGTCGAGCCGATGATCAATGCCGGCAAAAAAGACATCCGCATGCTGGGGGACGGCTGGAC
>JANPNJ010000537.1:0-2048 GCA_031427395.1 Burkholderiales bacterium | reverse complement strand
GGCAGCGGCGGCTGCGGCGGCGAAGGCGCTGGCCGATAAGGCGGCGGCCGACAAAGCGGCAGCCGACAAGGCGGCGGCCGATGCGAAAGATGCAGCCGCAAAGGCAGAGGCTGACAAGGTAGCGGCGACGGCGGCGGCGGCGCTCTTGGTGTCACAGGATGCGGCTCGCGTGGCTGCGGCAGCAGCAACGGCGGCAGCGAATGCAGCGGCGGCGGCCGCAGCCGCTGGCGCTGCAGCCGGAACCGGAACAACGACTGGCACTGGCACTGGCGGTAGCGGTGGCGGTGGCGTTGCATGCACATCGGTGTCACCTGTGCGTGTGCCAACAGGCTGTACTGGTTAAAATAAAATTCGATGGAGTATTGCGGCAAGTTGCAATGGGCATCATGTAATTAACTTGCCGGCAATGGATTCAACCCAACGGGCAACCTTCAATTTGGAGGTTGCCCGTTTTTTTTGCAGCTCTATTTTCACCATGCTGGAAAATGCAGATGCCATCCAGTGATGCGTAAATGGGGTCAGACACCATTTAATTTGCCGTCATAGATTTGCCGGCAATCGATGCAAAGCAACGGGCGACCTTCAATCTGGAGGTTGCCCGTTTTTTTTGCGCCTCCATTTTCACCATGCTGAAAAACACGGATGCCATCCAATGATGCGGAAGCATGAGACGGGTCGTGTAAAATTTCACCTCAAGATGGTACACAGCGCGTCATGCTTTCATCAAGGGCGCTTCTATAAATTTTGGCAATCGCCTGGCAGTCGTAGGGTGGATGTAACTCACTGTGGGTGATGTTGGTGGGCTGCGCCCACCCTTGACTGCTGATGCGGCAACAAAATTCGACCAAATAATTGAATGCGAAATCGGTGGCGTGAGGTGCCAAATCAGGGCAATTGCGCCTGTCCAGATAGCCTTGTGGCCGCAAAACGAGCGACCCCCTTCCCCCGTTGCCGGGGGAAGGAGTTGTTCCGCAATCCAAATTGATTGACTTCATGCCCGCCAACCCCACCCGCCGCCAATTCGTAGACAAGCCATTCGATATCGGCCGCCTGCTGTATTGGAGCTGGCTCGCCTTGCTGTGTTGGGCACCGATCCCGTTGGGCACCGTCGAGCCGTGGTCGTGGGCGGTGCTGGAAGTGGGGACATACCTGATTCTTGGTGTGTGGTGTGTCGCCCATTTGCGTGGTCGCGTGGCGGTGACCGAGGCATTGATCGGTGCCAGGTTTTTCCTGTGGTTGTTGGTCGCGTGGCTTGTCTATCTTGCCTTGTACCTCATCCCGCTGCCGCTGGAGTGGCTCGCCGTGTTGTCGCCATCGACCGCGGCGATTCATCGTGAGACGCTGGGATTTGAGGCAGGCTGGCGCACCCTGGCGCTGGAGCCGCATGTGGCACAGGCGGGCTGGCTGCGCTCACTTGCGCTGGTGTGTGCATTTGTTGTGACCTTGCTGGTGGTCAACACGCGTGAACGTGTCAGGCAATTTGTGTTTTTGCTGGTGATGTTCGCGCTGCTCATGTCGGTGTACGGCATCATGATGCACCTGACCGGTGCCAGCATCAATTGGTTCGGTTCGCCAATGAACCATTCGCCGCAGGCCAGCGCCACCTACTTCAACCGCAATCATTTTGCCGGCTATCTGGAGATGACCCTGGCGCTGGGCATTGGCTTGCTGATCGCGGATTTGCGTGACCGCCGCGCGGAAAATTGGCGGCAGTTTTTCCGCAATTTGCTGGAATGGGTGTTCAGCCCGAAGATGCGCCTGCGGCTGGTGCTTTGCGTGATGGTGATTGCGCTGGTCAGCACCCGTTCACGCATGGGCAATACCGCATTTTTTGCGTCATTGCTGGCCACCGGCATCATCGGCATCGTGTTGTCGCGCCATGCCACACGTGGCACGGTGCTGCTGCTGGTGAGCCTCATCGCCATCGATATTTTTATTGTGGGCTCATGGTTCGGGGTGGAGCAACTGGCGCAGCGCATTGAGCAAACCAATATGATGCGGCCGGTCACGGAAGTCGCCGTGGCGGGCATGCAGGAATCGGTGGAGGC
>JANPNJ010000536.1:0-3947 GCA_031427395.1 Burkholderiales bacterium | reverse complement strand
GTGCCAACGTACAAGGGTATTCATATTGATTTCCTTCCGTGTGGGTAACCTGGTTGTGTCGCGGGGGTTGATATGAAAACCAGGCACAACATATCAACGACATGCGACAAACGTGAGGCCGGGATGAAAAAAATCAATATGCGGCGGCAGACAAAAAAAACGGGTCGGGCTCTTGAAATTCCAATGCGCGCGCCAGCAACTCACAACACGTAGCGTGCCAGATCTTCGCTCTTGGCCAGTGCGCCTAGTTTTTCATCGACATAGGCGGGGGTGATGGTGAATGACGGCTGCCGGGTGCTGACATCGAAGCTGACATCTTCGAGCAGCTTTTCCATGACCGTGTACAAGCGGCGCGCGCCGATGTTCTCGGTTTTTTCATTGACCGAAAATGCAATCTCCGCCAGCCGCCGCACGGTTTCCTTCGGGAACACCAGCGCCAGGTTTTCGGTATTCAGCAATGCCTGGTACTGGATGGTCAGGCAGGCATCGGTGTTGGTGAGAATGGCCTCGAAATCCTCAACAGAAAGCGATTGCAGCTCCACGCGGATCGGCAGTCTGCCCTGCAATTCGGGAATCAGGTCGGACGGCTTGACCAGATGAAACGCACCCGAGGCGATAAACAAAATATGATCGGTTTTGACCATGCCGTATTTGGTCGAAATGGTGGTGCCCTCTACCAGCGGCAACAAATCACGCTGCACACCCTGGCGCGAAACATCGGCGCCCTGATGCTCTGAGCGGCTGGCGATTTTGTCGATTTCGTCGAGAAAGACAATGCCGTTTTGCTCGACATTGCGTAGCGCCTCGTGTTTGGTGTCGTCGTCATTGACCAGCTTCATCGCCTCCTCGTCGGTCAGCAGGCGCAGCGCCTCCTTGACGGTGACTTTGCGGGTCTGTTTGCGGCCCTGGCCCATGTTCTGGAACATGCCCTGGATCTGCTGTGTCAGATCCTCCATGCCGGGCGGGCCGAATATTTCCATGGATGACGGCAGCGCCGACATTTCGATTTCGATTTCGCGCTCGTCGAGCGCACCCTCGCGCAGCATTTTGCGGAATTTCTGGCGGGTGACATTGTCGGATTCGACGCTGCCGTCGGCGGGCGTCTTGCCGTAAAAATCAAACTGGCGCGCCTGTGGCAACAACACATCTAGCACCCGCTCCTCGGCGCTGTCGGCGGCGAGGTGGCGCATTTTGAGTGATGCCGCCTCGCGCGCGTCCTTGACGGCGGACTCGACCAGATCGCGGATGATGGTATCGACATCGCGTCCGACATAGCCGACCTCGGTGAATTTGGTTGCCTCGATTTTGATAAACGGCGCATTCGCCAGTTTGGCCAGACGTCGCGCGATCTCGGTTTTGCCGACCCCGGTGGGGCCGATCATCAGAATATTTTTTGGTGTGATCTCGGTGCGCAACGGCTCGGCGACCTGGCTGCGCCGCCAGCGGTTGCGCAGCGCAATGGCGACCGCGCGCTTGGCGGCGGCCTGGCCGACGATGTGTTTGTCGAGTTCGGTGACGATTTCTTTGGGGGTGAGCATTTTTTTGAGGTGAGGAGGTGATTCAGGTGAGGAGGTGAGGAGGTGAGAGGTGAGGAGGTGAGGACGGTGAGGAAGTGAGGAAAATCGCGCCGTCGCGCTTTTGCTTACCTCCTCACTTCCTCACAGCGGCGCAGCCGCGCTCACTTGTTCATCCGTTCACATCTTTACTCCAGCACCTCAATCGTATGCTGCTGATTGGTATAGATGCAGAGGTTGCCGGCGATTTCAAGGGATTTTTTGACGATGTCGGCGGGAGGGAAATCGGTGTTTTGCAACAACGCCAGGGCTGCCGCATGGGCGTAGGCGCCGCCCGAGCCGATGGACAGCAGCCCGTGTTCGGGCTCCAGCACATCGCCGTTGCCGGTGATGATGAGTGAGGTTTCGTGATCGGCCACGGTGAGCATGGCCTCGAGGCGGCGCAGCACGCGGTCGGTGCGCCAGTCTTTGGTGAGCTCGATGGCGGCGCGCATCAGATTGCCGTTGTGTTTTTCGAGCTTGGATTCAAAGCGTTCAAACAAGGTAAAGGCATCGGCGGTGGCACCGGCAAAGCCGGCCAATATCCGGTCGTTGTAGAGTCGGCGGACTTTGCGCGCGCTGGCCTTGACGACGATATTGCCAAGTGTGACTTGGCCGTCACCACCCATCGCCACCACTTTGCCGCGGCGGACAGAGACGATGGTGGTGCCGTGGTATTGGGATGGGGATTGTTCAGTCATGGGGTTGATGGGTCAAGAGTAAAAAACAGTCACCAGGATTCCGGCTTGAAACAGCGACTGGCTCAGGCGGATTTTTTGCGCATGACAATGGCGATTTTGGCGATGCCAAAAACTTCCAGCAATGCCGCCACCAGCTCATTCAGGTTGGACAACACCACTTTCTTCTGGGACAAATGAATGGCGCGAATGGTCTCAAAAAACAGGCTCACCGCAGCAAAATCAATCCGCAGCAGTCCGCTCATGTCCACCGCCACTTCCGGTTTGGAGGAGGCGTAAATGGTCAATTGCTGCAACATGTCCTTGCTCGCCAGCCCGATAACACCATTCAGCATAAACCCTCCGGTGGCATTGGCGTCGGGGGCTGCCGGGGAAATATTCCTGGCATTGTCCGCGCTGCCGGTGGGGCGGGAAACGGCTTCCCATGCCGGCGGGGACATTTCAAAGGCAACGGCATATTCCAGACCCAAATCTTCATACTCCTGCAGTCTGCCGTCAAGAATGCACAATTCAAACAGCAGCGACCAGTAGCCCTGGCTGACTTCAACGGGTTGCCCGGTCTTGTCATTGATGCCGTTTTTGAGGTGCGAGACAAAATCATCCAGTCCATTGAACCAGACCGGGATTTTTTCCTTGCGGATGCGCAGCAACACGATCGCAAACAATTCGGCTTCCTCGACCAGCACACTCTTGACTTTGCCGAAGTCCAGGCGCGCACTGCCCATTTGCCGCGCCAGCGCCTCAAAACGGTCAATCTCCGGCAGGATCGCGCCGTCAATGGTGGGCGCGATCACAAATAAATCCTTGCGCTCGCGCTTTTCCTTGCGGCGGGGATCCGGGTTGTCGCCGGACTCGAGCCAATTGGGCGCGGAGCGTTCAAATTTCACGGCAAAAGGCATGGACAGGGCATCAAATTCCTGCCGGTTGTGCGTAAGCTGGTACAAATCAAAAATCATCAGCCAGGTGCGAATGCTGTTTTTGCCGTCGCTGGTCTGCAAATATTTTTTCAGCACCTGTTCGGCCGAATCAAAATAATTCGCCGCATACAGCAGGGCGGCTTCATAGGTTGGCGGGAAGCCGGTCGAGTCTGGTGTCAGTGAGTCAGCCGTAAATATGCCGGACGAGTTCATCGCCGCCACAGACTTTGACACGCTGACTGCGGGGGTACCTGCGGGAGACAAATTTGTTTTTGCGGTTGGCGCCATTTATGTTTGCAAACTTAGAACTTCACCGATTCGGCATTGTTGAGGCGGTAAAACAATTGCGCGTCGTTGACCAGCTCAAATTTGCCGGTGACCACAATCGGCTCCCATTGGTTGAATTCCACCGGCGTTTTGGCAATCACTTCGACCAGTGAGTCCGGACCCTGATAGACACAGTACGGGCAATGTGACGGCAGCGGCGACAGCAAAAAATGTTTTTGTTTGGGCGCGGTCGAGAGCGGCATCACGAAGCCATACAGTTTCACTTCCTGTTTGTCGAGCTCCAGCACCCTGGGGCCGAATTCGGGGCGCATGACAGGTGCGGCGCCGGGTGTGGATTTGCCAGTGGCAGTGGTTTTTGGCGCGTCCTTGGCCTTGGCTTCGACCAATTTGACCTGCCGCAAAATCTGCCAGGGAATGGTGCCGGGCGGCAGCGGGTCTTTGCCGATAAAGCCGAACAACTGTTCATCGGGGATTTTTCCGGGGGCGTTTTG
>JANPNJ010000535.1:0-3021 GCA_031427395.1 Burkholderiales bacterium | reverse complement strand
TGTCACCCGCCGCGCCAAGCGCCACGAACAGCGGCAGAAAATGTTCCGGTGTTGGATGTGCGCGCAAGGCTTCGGGTGCCAACGTCTGATATTGCGTCAACGCATCGACGCGGTGATGCATCAGTTGCTCAAACACCCACGCCTGGAATTGTTTGGCATAGGGTAGCGGTGCCGTCTGCCCGCGCGCCATCATCCAGTCGCGCAGGTTATGTGTGAGATGGCCGGAGCCGACCATCAGCACCCCTTCATCGCGCAGCGGTGTCAGCGCGCGGCCAACGTCGAAATGATGCTGCGGTGACAACGCGGGCTGCACCGACAATTGCACCACCGGCACATTGGCAGCAGGAAACAATTTCAGAAGCGGCACCCAGGTGCCGTGATCCATGCCGCGTTCGTGGTCAATGCCGGCGTGGATACCGGCGGCATTCAGCAAAGCGGCGGCGCGCGCGGCAACGTCCGGTGCGCCGGGTGCGGAATATTTGATTCTCGACAACGCATCGGGAAACCCGCCGAAGTCATAAATCATCGGCGGTTTGGGGTTGCCAGACAACACCGGCACATGACTTTCCCAGTGTGCGGTCACCATCAGCACCGCTTTTGGCGTGGGAAGTGTTGCAGTGATCCGTGCCCACACCTCACCCGCCGCACCAGCTTCGATGGCGTGCATGGGTGAGCCGTGGGATAAAAAAATGGTGGGCAACATGCGGTAACTATAACCTGCTGGTTATGTCAGCTAGGTAACCTGTGGTGCCAAGGATTAAAATAAGCACATCTCAATCAACAGGATTGCCCCATGGATTTGTCCCGCTTCCCGCGCCGCCGCTACACACCCTTCGCCACACCCATCGAGTTCCTGCCGAACCTCACCAAACATCTCGGCGGCCCGAACATCTACATCAAGCGCGACGACATGCTCGGCTTGTTTCCCGGCGGCAACAAAACCCGCAAGCTGGAATTTTTGGTGGCCGACGCGCTGGCACAAGGGGCTGACACCCTTATCACCTGCGGCGCACCGCAATCCAACCATTGCCGCATCACCCTCGCGGCGGCTGCCAAGGAGGGGCTGAAATGCCGCTTGGTGATTGAGGAGCGCATCGCCGGTAGCTACGACGACCATGCCAACGGCAACCACTTCATGTTTCGCTTGATGGGGGTGGAAGACATCACCGTGATGCCGGCCGGCAGCAACATGCTGGAGGCGATGCAAAAAGTCGCCGATGATCTGGCTGCGAAAGGTCGCAAAGGCTACATCGTGCCGGGTGGCGGCTCCAACGCCATCGGCGCACTCGGCTATGTGGCCTGTGTGCAGGAAATGCTCGCGCAAATGTTTGAGCAGGCATTATCGATTGACCATATCGTGGTCGGCTCCGGCAGCTCCGGCACCCACGCCGGCGTGGTCACCGGCTTGTATGGCTGCAACGCGCACATTCCGGTGATGGGCATCGGTGTCAGCCGCGACCCGGAAAACCAGGAGCCGCTGGTGTACCGGGAAGTGTTGGCGACCGCCAAGCTGCTCGGACTGCGAGGAGAAGTGCCGCGTGAACTGGTGAAAACCGACGGCGGCTATTGGCGGCCGAAATATTCGTTGCCGAATCAGCGCACCGTCGAAGCCATTCAAATGCTCGCCCGACTCGAAGGCATTCCACTCGATCTCACCTATACCGGCAAAATCATGGCGGGGCTGATTGGGCTGATCCGCCAGGGCGCGTACCAAAAAAATGAAAACGTGCTGTTTATCCACACCGGCGGAATGCCGTCTCTGTTTGCCTCTACCGACGTGGTGTTGGGAAGGGTGGCGGTGGGGGAGGCGTGATTGACAACTCGCAGGACTTCGCTATGCCCTCGCCAAGATCCCGTTCAACAGCGGATTGAACAACCGCGCCGCAATTTTGCGGTAGCCCGCAACCGTCGGGTGGATTTCATCTTCCCAATCGCCGGAGCGGCCGCTGTCGTTGGCGTTCGCCGGGGTGAGGATGCCTTGTGTGAGCAGCACGTGAAAGCCATCGATGTGTTTTGCGGAAGTTGGCTCGGCAAGGGTGGTGAGGCGCTCGAGCCAGCGCATCAAAAGTTCGCGGACGAGATCGGTTTGACGCGCCTTGCTTGTGACGCCCTTGGCGATGAGCCGGGGATAAACCCAAGGTCCCGCGAGATTGCCTTTGACCGGGGCGTTGCGTGGGATGACAAAGTCGTAGGCGTGAATGAAGATGCGGGTGGCGGCATTGCGCGTGGATGTGCTGCGGGCGCGGCAGAAATTGCGCAGCAAATCCTCCACGTCGTCAAAGGCGCTTTCCACGGCGGCGTTCGACAGCGTGGCGGTGTTACCGCTGCCCGCGAGCAAGGCACCAATATTGCCGATGACGTCGTTGCCACCCGCGCTGAGCAAAATGGCCCTGAAAGGATAAAGATCGAGGTATTTTGCGATGGCGTCAATGCGGTTTGGCGCGAACATGTCATCAGCCTTGTCGCCGGACCACGAGTGGTCGAGCATGTGGGTGCGTTGTGTGAGATCGAGTTGTTCGAGCAAGTTGCCTCGTGCCGGATAAAACTTGTTGAACCAACTGTCGCCTTCTGCGAGAAACATCGGCTCGGTGGTGGCGAGCGGATTGGTTTGGCTGAGCCAGTTGTCAAAGTCGGCGGCGGAAGTGGCGGATATGTTGTGTTGAACTGGTTTGGACATGCAAACTCCTTGAGGGACGGCGGTTTTCAGACATTATTGCCGGAAGATGCCCGTCAGCGCATCTTCCTGCATCGCAAGGCGCAAATGCTGCCGTAAAATACTGTTGTGCAATCAACCAATCCCTCCCTCACACTGGACAACAATCTGGACGCCGCCACCGCGCGGCTCATGCGTCGCATTGGCGTGTGTTATGCCCCGGATGCTGCCGAGCGCGTGGGCAAGGCGCTCAATTTTGTGACCGCCTCGTCCAAAGCCGCCGCGCGCCCCGAGCCCGTGCTGCGGGCGCTGGATGTGGCGGAGGTGCTGCTCGATATTGAGGTTGATGACGACACGGTCATCGCCGC
>JANPNJ010000534.1:0-9011 GCA_031427395.1 Burkholderiales bacterium | reverse complement strand
GACAAGGCCGACCCCAGGTCGATTCAGCGCGTCCTCGGGCAATGTTTTGGCCGCGCCCTTTTGTCCCGCCAGCCAGGTCAGCGTGAGCTTTTCACGCCGGTCGTCAAAGAGTTGCTGAACGCTTAACCGGGACATCGATTTGACCTGTTGGAGGTGGGGATGGATGAGCGTGGCCGTCAGGCCGCTGGGTCAGCATGGCATGGGCATGCGCCGGGTCAATTTCGGTGAGCAGTGCCGCGCGCAGGTCCGCGTCACAAAACACCTCCGCCAATTCGGACAACAAGTCCAGATGTTGTTCGGTGGCGTGTTCGGGCACCAGCATGGCAAACACCAGGCGCACGTTTTCGCCGTCCGGGGACTCGAATGGCACGCCCTCACGGGTGCGGATGAATACCGCGATGGTGTCGCGCAAGCCCTTGATGCGGCCGTGCGGTATCGCCACGCCGTGCCCCAGTCCGGTTGAACCGAGTTTCTCTCGGGCAAAAAGTGCGTCAAACACCTTTGCGCGCGCAATCCGGTTTTCATTCTCGATCAACAAACCGATTTGCTCAAACAGGCGTTTTTTACTCGACGCCTCCAGGTCAAGGACTAGGTGCGACAGCGGCAGGTGTTTGGCAAAATTCCGGAAAGACATATCGCGGCATTCGCGGAGCCGTTTGGCACCGACGGTGGGAAAAGCGTTATTTTACGCTGATGACACGACTTGCCCGTCGAGACTGGGCAGTTTCGACATCATTTGGCTGCCCGCATGGCCAACCAACCGGAACATCGCGCAGCCGAGGGTTTCACTCCTCGACAGCAACCCGCTTGGGTGCCTCTGCGATGTGTTTGCTCTTGATTTTTTCCTTGTGCCTGACAATTTGCCGGTCGAGCTTGTCCACCAGCAAGTCGATGGCGGCATACATGTCGGTGTCCGCGCTTTCAACAAATATGTCCTTGCCTGAAAGGTGCACATTGGCTTCAATTCGTTGTCGCAACTTTTCCACCGTCATGATCATATTGACATCAATCACATGTTCGAAATGGCGATTGATGCGGGTCATTTTGCTGGCGACGTAATCACGCATTGAAGGCGTGATTTCGAGATGATGGCCTGTCATGTGCAAATTCATTTGCCGATCTCCTATCAATGGGAGCAAAAACATGCCCCCTTGGTGTTCGCCTCCGGGCAGAGGCAAAATTCTACGAATCTGGATTCACGATACGCCCAATCTGAATGGTGCGCAAGCCCAATGAAGCGGGCAAAAACATGGGTTCAAAAGTATTTCAGGAATACGCCGCAATGATGTTGATTTTTTGCGTGTTCCCAAAGGAACGACATCACGAACACGCAACCCCCACCCCCAACCCCTCCCCCGCCACAGGCGAGGGAGGGGAGCATTCAGTTCCCAAATCGCTGATGCGATTCGGGAAAACATCATTAAATAGACTTGCGCATGCTGGCCGGTTGAATCTGCAAGGTTTCCCGGTATTTCGCCACGGTGCGACGCGCCACAAGAATGCCCTGATTCGACAATACGTCGGCAATTTTGTTGTCGGAAAGCGGCTTGTGGCAATCTTCCGCTTCGACCAATTGTTTGATCATTGCCCGAATGGCGGTCGCCGAACAAGCCCCACCGGCCTCGGTGGACACACTGGCACCAAAAAAATATTTGAGCTCGAAAATCCCCCTCGGAGTGAGCATGTACTTTTGTGTTGTCACTCGTGAAATGGTGCTTTCATGCAATCCTACTTGCTCTGCAATTTCACGCAGCACCAATGGCCGCATGGCCAATTCGCCATGATCAAAAAAATGCCGCTGGTTTTCAACTATCGCCTCGGTCACTTTCAGTATGGTATCGAATCGCTGTTGAATGTTTTTGACCAGCCAGCGCGCCTCTTGCAGTTGGCCGCTCAGATTTTTTCCGTCCGCGTCACGGCTCTTTTGCACGAGGTCGGCATACATCTTGTTGACCCGCAGTTTCGGCATCGCCTCTTGATTCAGCATGGCGCGCCAGCGTCCGCGAATTTTTTTCACCAGCACATCCGGCACGATGTAACGGATGTCGCCCTGGCCAAATGCCCGCCCTGGCTTGGGCTCCAGCGAAACCACCAGCGCGCGAATTTCCTTTAACTCATCATCAGACACCTGCAACAGGCGTTTCAGCTTCACAAAATCGCGCTGCCCGAGTACGTCCAGGTGCTGTGTCACCAATATCCGCGCCGCCTCACGGTGGGGCGTCGCAGCCGCAAGCGCATCAAGTTGCAGTGCCAGGCATTCCACCAATGACCGTGCGCCGACCCCCGTGGGATCAAGGTGCTGAATGTGGCGCAATGCGATATTCAATTCGTCACGCGCATCGTCAATATCAAACGCATAGCCGGGCGCATCACCTTCCAGGTTTTTCTGCAACAAGACGGCCAGTTCTTCCATTTCGGCGGTCAAATAACCGTCGTCATCCAAATGCACAATGACAAACGCGGCAATTTGCCTGTCCCTCTCAGACAGCGCGGTCAATGGCAGTTGTTCCAGCAAGTGTTGTTGCAGGGAAGGCCGCCACTCGGCCGCTTGCCCGTAAAAATCACTGTCGTGGCGCTCGTCATCCGAGCTGTGGGTCCGGCCTGCACCATCCACCGAATCAGCAAAATCGCCCGTGCCAAAACCCGAGCCATTGTCGTCATCCTCGCGTGGCGCGATCTGGGTTGGCAGCACTTCAGAACCCACCCCGCCGTCGGTGTTGGCTGTCCGTTCCGGCTCTTCCGTGCCTCCCGTGCCTGTGCCAGTCAAGACGCGGGTGCGGTCGGGCTGGTCCGACTCGAAAGCATTGTGGTCATCGCGCTCCACCCGCTCCAAAAGCGGGTTTTCAAGCAAAAATTTTTCCAGTTCCTGGTTGAGTTCCGCTGTCGACAATTGCAGCAACTTGATGGATTGCTGCAGCTGCGGCGTCAGCGTCAGGTGTTGCGAGAATTTGAGCTGTAGCGAGGCTTTCATCGCATACCGGCCTACAACCGGAAATTCTCGCCAAGATAAACCTTGCGCACTGTTTCATCCGCGACAATTTCCTCCGGCTTGCCCATGGCAAGCACGCGCCCCTGGTTGATGATGTAGGCATGGTCACAAATCCCCAGCGTTTCGCGCACGTTGTGATCGGTGATCAGCACACCGATGCCGCGTTGCTTGAGAAATTTGATGATTTCCTGGATGTCGATCACCGCGATCGGATCCACACCTGCAAACGGCTCATCGAGCAACACAAATCGCGGTTCGACCGCCAGTGCACGGGCAATCTCCACCCGCCGCCGCTCGCCGCCGGACAGGCTGATGGCCGGATTGTTGCGCAAGTGGCTGATATGCAATTCATCCATCAGGGCATCACGTTTTTTGGCTATATCCCCCGCCGACAGATCGCGCAATTCGAGCACGGCCTGGATGTTTTCGGCCACGGTCAACTTGCGAAAAATTGAGGCTTCCTGGGGCAGATACGCCACGCCCAGGCGAGAGCGTTGGTACATCGCCAATGGTGTCAGCGCATGCTCATCCAGGTGGATGTCGCCCCCGTCAGCGGGAACGAGTCCGACAATCATGTAAAAACAAGTGGTCTTGCCCGCGCCGTTGGGACCCAGCAAGCCGACGACTTCGCCGCTTTTCACTTCCAGTGAAACGTCATGCACCACCACCCGTTTTTTGTATGCCTTGCGCAGGCCGTTGGCGCGCAGCACGCTTGCAGCGGGCTGTATCGGCGATGCCATGGCATCCACACCGATTTCAACTGCCAGTTCATTGGGTGCGTTCATGGGTTATTTTTTTGTCGGCGCGGCATTGCTGCCGGGCGGTTGTTCGGTGCGCGGCTGGATGACAATGCGCACCCGGCCGCCCGGCTCCGCCGTGGCGGGCTTGCTGTGCTTACCGAATTTGCCATCCGGCGCACGGCCGTCGGCCAACATCACGTCGGTGCTTGAATTGTAATAAATATAGTCGCCGGAAAGGATATCGTTGCCGTTTTTCAGCTTTGCGTTTTTGAACAGCTTGACGGTGTTGGCGGCCTGGTCGAATTCGGCGTGGTCGGCCACGCCCTCCATGAAATCGTTGAAGCCCTCGCGCTTTTCCCGAAACGAGATTTGATTGCCGCCGGCACCATGCAATTCGGCGGCAATATTGCCCTGCGCATCGCGCCTGACAATCATTTTTTCGGCGCTGATGCGCATCGTGCCCTGCGTCAGCACCACGCCACCCTCGAGTGTCTGGATGTTGTTGGCGAGATCGGATTTTCCGGAGGCCGCGTCAATCTCAATGGGGCGGCTCCGATCCGCTTTTTCGGCAATGGCGTTGGTGGCGCAGAGCATTGCGGCAACCAGCAAACCTGCCGCGCCGGACTTCATCACATTCATCTTCACATTTTCCATGTTTCAATTTGCCTTTTCCGCCGGATTCCCGCGCAGTGTTGCCTTGATGTTTTCAAGCATCAGCACCTGGGTGGCGCTGTTCAATTCGAATTTTGCCGCCGTCATCACACCCTGGCTGCTTTCAATCACCACGCCGTCAACGGAGCGCGCCAGGTTTTTTTCCGGCAGCACCGTGAGTGTTGGCGTGCGCAATTGCATGGCCGGGGAACGTCCGCTTGCCTCCGCATCCACCACCACCCCGCCCTCCATCGCCACCTCATCGCCACCCTTCTGCAGCCGACCGCGTGGCGCACGGGCGGTCACCCTGGGATGGCCGGGCGATGTGGAGGTAAACACGATGCGCTCCAGAACCGAGGAATCATCGTCCGGGTAGTGCGTCATTTTGTCGGCGGTGACGACATACTGCACATCACCGGCAGGGGATAATTTTTGCGCCGTGAACTGTTCAATCACAATGTCAGGATCATGCCGTTTTACCTTGTCGCCCCCCCCACTTTTTTCATCAACGAATCGTGACAACCAGAATGTCAGAAATGCCAGCAGCACCAATATCCCCATCGGCAACAAAGGCAACGCGCGGTCATTCATTGCATCAATTCCCGCATTGACGGAAGCGGCAATGCCCGATCCTGTATTGCCACCACCACATTTTTTGCTGGTGAACCTGACATCCCGTATTCCAGTGCGACCGCCTTGGGTAATTGTGATCGACTGAAGTCCGTTGTTTTGCCTGTTTGCGCCCGCTCAGGCCAACTATCCTGCCAATTGTTGTTGTCGTCCAAATAACGAAAATTGCCCCTGCTGCCCGGCCAGGAGGCCAGCACCATTTGCCGGCCTGCCGGGTCGGCACCGAAAGCCCTCGCCAAATCGGCCATGACCAACTGCGTTTGACCGCTGGCGGCATCAAATTTCAACTCAAACCGATATTGCGCAGGTGCCAGCACAGCCGTGTTTTGTGCCCGCATCGACACGCCATTGAAGGCGCGGTCGGTGCCCAGCATCGGGGGCGGACGATCCAAAATTTTGGGATCCATCGAGGGCAAAACCGTCAATCCGACGGTTTCACGAAACCATTGCAGCCGCATGGACTGGTCGCGGGCATTGGTGCTTTCAACCGCACCGACTTCGGCCACACGAATGGCCTGCACCACGCCTGAGGCCAAAATGCCCGCCACCATGAAAAACAGCGCCATTGCGGTCAAAACCTCAAGCAAGGTAAAGCCTTGTTCGCACGGCTTGCGTGTTCTCACCTGCCCCGTTTTTGCCCACAAACGGGGGCGAGGGCAAGCTGAAAATTGGTTGATTGAATGGGGGTCAAACATGACCATCACTGATTTTTTGACTTGAGTATGATTATTGCTTGGCGAAGTCATCATCATAACGCTTTGCCGTGGCTTTCTCCACGATGTCCAGTCGTGAAAACTTGATGGTGTTGCCAAAATTAGCCTATATTTGCCGCATGAAATGCAGACTGGACAGAATTTCCCCGCCGAACAAACAACATCATTGTCGGCAACAAGGATTCGTGTTGGTGGCAACCCTGTTTGCGGTGGCAATCATCGCTTTGGCCGCCGCCTATTTTGCCGCACGGGTAGATACGCTTCGCACTGGCGCATTCGAGACCCAGCTTGGGGCGGAGCTGGAACGCGAGGCGTTTTCAGTGCGCGAGACTTTGTTGCATGCCGCCGCCACCCACATCCGAGACGAGGGCGGGCTTGCCGTGGCCCACGCCCCCCTGGCCACCGATGGGCGGCGCTACCGGTTGAATGACTCGCTGACCATGCAGGTACAGGACGAGCGCGGACTCATCGGCATCAATATGGCGGAAGACCGCCAATTGGCGCGGTTCTTCACCTCCATCGGTATCCCCACGGAGCGGCATGCCCGCATGCTGGACGGCTTGCGCGACTATATCGACGCGGATGACTTCAAGCATCTCAACGGTGCCGAAACCGCAGACTATCTTGCTGCCAACAAGCCGCCGCCGGCAAACGATTTTTTGCGGCTGCGCGAAGAGTTGGCCAATGTGATGGGTTGGGAGCCGGTGTTCGCCGCACTGGACAAGGCTGACACCGCAACCAATCTTGGTTTGCAGGGCGTGCGGACGCGATTTGTTGCACTATTTTCAACTGCGCGCCACGCCGGTTTCAACGTCAACTCCGCGCCGTCAGCGGTGCTGGTGACCTTGCCTGGCATCAACCCCGCCAGGGTTGGCGCGCTGATCGACCAGCGCAAAATCAAACCATTCACCAATTTGGCACAACTTTCGCCGTTTTCAAATGGCCGCCTGGATGAGGAAATTATCGGGTTAGTCGGCGCTAACGATTGGCGTATCACCATAGCCAAAGCGGGCTTGCCGTTCCTGCTAGAATGTCGGCTGACAATGACGCCGGGTGACCGTGATCGACCAACCAGGTTAAAAGAATGTCGGCGCCGTTCACCCGATGTCATGGCTGACACACAAGCACAGCCGAATGAATTTTCACGGGCCTTGCAGGAATTCGGCGGCAAATTGCAGGCATCGTCCGCGCCAGCCTCTTCCGCAGTCCCAACTGAAACCAGAAAGACCAACTTTGCCGACCGGGATGAACGCCGAGAATCCAGCCGTGCCAATGAAACGCCAGCACCAAGGTGGCTGGCTGAAATCGTTGAGCCTGCCCGATCTGGGCGCACTTGGCAATAATCGTCCGTTCAACCCTGACGAACACTTTATCCATCGTGCCGCCGGTGTCACCACACCGTCTGTCAGCGCACGCCTACCGGCAAAAAGATTCTGGCTGCTGTCACGCGCCCTTTATGTGGTGCGCATTGTTGATCTGAGCGATGTCCCCGATGCCAAGCGCGCGGCTGCGCTGGCACTGGCGCAAACCGCCTGGACACCATTCGCCAGCACCAGCCACTACGTCATCCCTCAGCAGGATGGCGCGCTGTTGTGCGCATGGAATAGCGCTGGAATATTGTCTGAGCAAACAAAGTTTGATGTGGATCCGGAAACGGTATTGGTTGTGCCGGAAAGCGCGCTTCGGGCGGATGCCGCGTCACTGTCAGCAGGCACATTTGAGCAGTCACCGCTGCTCTCGGAAGCCCTTGACGGCGTGGTGGCCACGGTCGGTGTCACAGGCCGGGTGGCCGCCGAACAATGGTGGCCTGCCAAGCCTGCGACAGCCCAGTGGATTAATTTTCAGCGCAGCGTGGGCATGGCCGCACAAGGCGAGGTGCCCGCACCCCGCAGTACACCATGGCGGCGCGCGCCGATCGGCCATGCCGGCGGCCAGGCGCACGACACCACCTCAGCCGGCGAATGGTGGATGGTAGCCATTGCCGCGTGGTTATTGATTGCACCGACCATTTGGTACACCAACCAATGGCGCCAGATGCACACACTCACCAACCAAGCCAATGCCAAGTTGACCGCAACCGAACGCGAGCTTGATGCCACACTCGGCGCGCGCGGGCAGGCGCTGTCCGGGCTTGATCGTGTGACAAAAATGGCAGCCTTGTTCAATGGCCCCGACAGCCTGATGCTGTTTGCGCTCATCAATGATGTGCTCACCCAGACTGTCCAGGCGGGGACATTGCAATTGACCGAATGGGATTTGCGCGGCCGGCAACTGAAATTTGTGATGACCGCGCCGGGTGGGGTGGTGCCGACGGCAACCACGGTGGTCAAGGCGTTTGAGAAGGCCAAGAGTCTGCGCGATGTGGAGGTCAATATCGATGGCTCGCGCCTGGCGGTCAGCATGCGCATTCTACCGCCTGCCGATAGCGGCGATGTGCCTGCCACGTCCGAAAAAATCGCCAAATGAGCAGCCCGCACACTTTGCCCCACGGCACCCAAATACACCAGATTCGCCAGGAGTGGCGCGACAACCGCCGCCTGCGATACGGTGTCTATCTGGTGGTTGGCATCATCTGGCTGTATGGCATTCTGCTTCTGAAAGATCGCGTGGCGCTCACGCGTGAGGCATGGCAAACAGCGGAAGCGCGCAACATTCGCGCCCGCGCGACGGCAACCTCCGCCGATTGGCTGACACGCGCCCGCGATGTCGCCGCGTCAATCGGTGAACATGAATTGTTGTTGTGGCGCGAAGGCAGCATCGGCCTGTCACAAGCGGCGTTTCAGGAAAATGTCACGCAAAGTTTTGCCCGCGCCGGCATTGTGACCCGTTCCGCACGCGTTGCGGCGGCGACCGATGCCCCGGTCTCAGTCGAACTTGCCGACCTGGTGACACTGCGCGCGCGCGCGCAGGTTGAATTCAGACCAGCCAGTTTTTATCCCTGGTTGGCATCGCTGGCAAAGTCGCGCGAGGAAAAACGTGCCACCATGGTCATTGAGTCTTTGACCATACGCAGTGGCAGCTTTGGCCAGCCGGCCATTGCCGATATTGAATTGGTCGGTTACGCAATGAAAGGCGCGGCCGCGTCTCCCGCACAGGGGTTGCCAAAATGAACCCCGTGGTCAAACTGTGGCTTTGGGTGACCGCGATATTGGCGGCGGCAATGGTTGTGCTCGCACCCACACCGACGCTCAATGACGCCGCCAATAAAATGGCCGGTGAAGGATGGCGTGTGCCCAGAATCAGTTTGCCTGATGAAAAAACGCCGCAAATTGTCGCGAGCTTGCAGCG
>JANPNJ010000533.1:0-2620 GCA_031427395.1 Burkholderiales bacterium | reverse complement strand
GAGTTGTCCGGCCGTTACCGCGATGACCGCAAGGCGTTGCCGGCGGTGTCGATCAGTGACCCATCGCATATTTCCTGCGTCGGCAACGACTACGGTTACGATTTTATTTTTTCGCGCTATCTCGAGGCGCATGCCAAGGCGGGTGATGTGTTGCTGGGCATTTCAACCTCGGGCAAAAGCGGCAATGTCATCAAGGCAGCCGAATATGCGCGCGAACATGGCATCCATGTGGTGTCGCTCACCGGCAAGCCCGACAGCGCGCTCGGCAAATTGGCCAATGTAGATGTGGTGACACCCGGCACCAGCGGGTATGCGGATCGCGTGCAGGAATTGCACATCAAGGTGATTCATATTTTGATTGAGCTGATTGAGCGGCGGTTTTTTCCGGGGAATTATTGAGCGAAATAATAGACATGGCATACCCGTGAATCCTATCACCCCGTCATTCCCGCGAAGGCGGGAATCTAATTATGATGTTTTACAGTGGTTTGCCAAACCTGGATTCCCGCCTTCGCGGGAATGAGTAATTTAAATTAGTGCCGCCTGTCGGAAAAATGTCATTCACCTTCTGCCCCCGCTGCACCCAACCCCTCGCCGCCCGCGAATTCACCGAGGACGGCGGCCCAACTTCACGCCTTGCCTGCCCCGATGTCCATTGTGGTTTCATCCACTACGACAATCCCACCCCGGCGGTGGGCGTGCTGATCGAACACGAAGGTGACATTGTGCTGACGCGCGGCGCCGGCTGGCCGGAAGGATTTTTTGCGCTTGTCACCGGCTATCTTGAAAAAAACGAAGACCCGTTGCAGGGTGTCAAACGCGAGGTCAAGGAGGAAACCAATCTCGATGTTGTCCACACCGAAATCATCGGCAATTATATTTTTGCGCGCAAAAACGAAGTCATGCTGTGTTATTTTGCCCGCTGCACGGGCGAGATCAGGCTCTCCGCCGAGTTGCTGGAAATCAAGCGCCATCAGCCACACGAACTGCGCCCCTGGCCGCGCGCCACGGGTTTTGCGGTGGCTGACTGGATGAAGTCGCGCGGACTGGAAGTTAAATTCATTGATCGCCCGCCCATCGTGGCGGCAGAAAAATCCTCCCCATGAAAAACCAAAAGCCCGAAACCATCGCCGCCCAGGCACTCGGCTGGGTTGACGACGCCACCAAGGAAATTGTCAGCCCCATCCATGTCTCCAGCACCTACATCCGGGATGCGGACAACCAGTATCGCAACGGCCGTGTTTACGCCCGCGACCACAACCCGACATTTGACCAACCCGAGGCGGTGTTGAACGCGCTCGAGGGCGGGCACCAGACGTTGTTGTTTGCCTCCGGTATGGCGGCGGCCACCGCGGTGTTTCTGGCGCTGAATCCGGGCGACCATGTGGTGGCACCGAAGATCATGTATTGGTCGCTGCGCAACTGGCTCAGCACCTTTGCCAGGCGCTGGGGATTGCAGGTCACTTTCATTGATGCAACCGATCTGGATCAGTTGCGCGCCGCCATCGTGCCGGGCAAAACAAAACTGGTGTGGGCGGAGACACCGGCCAATCCGCTGTGGCACATCACCGACATCGCGGCCACTTGTGACATTGCCCACGCGGCGGGTGCGTTGGTGGCGGTGGATTCGACCATTGCCACGCCGGTGCTGTGCCGGCCCATCGAGCATGGCGCGGATATTGTCATGCACGCGGCCACCAAATATCTGAACGGCCATTCCGATGTGGTGGCGGGTACCTTGACCGCCGCACGCGACTCCGAAACCTGGCAGCGCATTCGCGGCATCCGTGGACAAATCGGCGGCATCGCCGGGCCGTTCGAGGCGTGGCTGTTGATGCGCGGCATGCGCACCCTGTTTCCGCGCGTGCGCGCGGCGTGTGCCGGGGCACAAAAAATCGCCGAACATTTTGCGCAACATGCCGGGGTGGCAGAAGTCATGTATCCGGGTTTGCCTGGGTTCAGCGGATTTGAGGTGGCGGCAAAACAAATGCAGGGTGGCTTTGGCGGCATGCTGTCGATGCGTTTTCGCGGCGGGGAAGCGGCGGCGATTGCGGTGGCTGCACACACGACCATCTGGAAACGCGCCACCTCGCTTGGTGGTGTGGAAAGCCTGGTCGAGCACCGCGCCAGCGCCGAGGGCGAGGGCACGCCCGCGCCAGTGGACATGCTGCGCCTGTCGGTCGGCATCGAGGACGCACAGGATTTGATCGATGATCTCGAGCAGGCAATCGCCATGTCATTGTCATGAACGCCACCACCCGCATCCAGTCCTATCTGGTGCGCGCCGATCTGGATCGTTATCTGGTGCAGACGCCGGTCATAGCCAAAAACATCCACGCCATCATGGCGGCGATGGGAGGGCTGCCGCCGGATTTTCACCTCGACACGCTCTACACCTATGCCGTGCCGCAGTTCGGTGATGATGGGGCGTGCTCGTTGATCGATGACATGTCGCCGACACCCTATGATCTTGCCGTGACGCTGGGTGGCCGATCCGACGCCAATACGCGCAAGTTGTTGTTGCTCAACCAGGTGGTTGAGCATGTGACCCAAATGTGCGGCGCGGATTGGCTGGGAATTTATCAAGCGCGTGTTGATGCCAAAGGCGGCAGGATGCTGG
>JANPNJ010000532.1:0-8650 GCA_031427395.1 Burkholderiales bacterium | reverse complement strand
GCAGGAGGCAAATACGGCGGCGAATTAAAATTGTGAAACTCGTTCATTGACGGTCTTTTTCAGGTGAAAAAGCTTGGAAACGCGTTTTTTTACTAGAGATTTACCATTTTTGCGAATGAAATCAGAAACGGTTTCCAGAATTTTCATGATGGTGTAGAATACCATCATGAAGGCGCGTTTGATTCTCGACAACAAGACCATTCTTGAAGACGGTCGTATTATCCAGCGCAAAATCTGGAAGTTGCCGCAATCAACCGCAGACAAGCCGCATGCGCTGAAATATCGGTTGTATTGCGGCAGGAACGGCAAGACCATTGTGCGCTATGACAATGAAACCGGCAAAGGCAATCATCGTCATGTCGGCCCCAAAGAAGTGGAGTCCGATTACGTTTTTGTGACTCTTGTGCAGTTGCTGATCGACTTCGACAAAGACATTGCAAGACTGTCAGGAGAAATCAAATGAATCACATTGAAATCTCGGTAATCAACCCGAAGGATGAGCAGCGGATGCTGCTTCTGTGGGCGGCGCGGGTGGACGCGGGAGAAAAAATGGCCACAGCCGGAGCCAAGCTGTCGTTTGCCAGCTACCGGCAATTGCATGCGGTGCTGACCGACAAGCGCATGAGCTTGCTGGAATATGTTGCCCGGCATGAAGGCTTGAGCATCCGCGGATTGGCGGGTGAGCTCAACCGTGATTATCGCAATGTCTATGACGATGTGCGTATGCTGATGGCACTGGAGCTCATCGAAAAACGCGACAACGGCCTGTTTGCGCCATACGACGACATCAGCATTCACAAGGTGCTGCGCGAAGCCGCCTGAAATTGTTGCGCGTGCTTGTGCTCAATTTTCGATCACTGCCGCGCAATGCCATAATCACGCGATCCCCAATCTGATCGCCACCGCCATGTCTGTCACCACAGATTTTGCCAAGGCAGCCGTTGCGCCAACCGCAACTCCGCTGCCCGATTTCGCCCCCATGCGCGAGGCGTTTCTCGCCGACGAAGCCCGAACCCTCGATGCGCTGCTTGCCACTGCCAAGGTGGATGCGCAATCGAACCAACACATCACCGACATCGCCCGCCAATTGGTCGAGGCAGTGCGGGCAAAACAAAAATCCCACGCCGGCATGCAGTCATTCCTGACGCAATACGATCTGTCGTCACAGGAAGGCGTGCTGCTAATGTGTGTGGCCGAGGCGTTGTTGCGGATTCCCGATGCGGCAACGGCGGACAAGCTCATCCGTGACAAATTCGCGCAGGGTGATTGGCAAAAACATCTGGGTGCGAGTGACTCGATGCTGGTCAACGCCGGCACCTGGGGCATGATGCTGACGGGCAAGCTGGTGGCGGTGGCGCCGACTGATTTCACCGATGTCGGTGGCTGGCTGGGCAAGATGGCCAACAAACTCGGTGAGCCGATTGTGCGTGCCTCCCTCAAGCAGGGCATGAAGCTGATGGCCGAGCAATTTGTGATGGGGCGCGACATCAACGAGGCGCTGGCGCGCGGGGCCACAGCAGATCACGCGAAGTATTTGCATTCGTTTGACATGCTCGGCGAGGCGGCGATGACGGCCGACGATGCCGAGCGTTATTTCCTGGCGTATCAACACGCGATCTCCGCCATTGGTGGTTATGTCAAGCCGGGTCAGGGCGTGTTCGCCGCGCCGGGCATTTCGGTGAAGCTCTCCGCGCTGCATCCGCGCTTTGAAGTGGCGCACCGGCTGCGGGTGGTTGCCGACATGCTGCCGAAATTATTGGTGCTGGCGCAGATGGCGCATGACAGCGGCATTGGCTTGACGTTTGACGCGGAAGAAACCGAGCGGCAGGAGTTGACACTCGAATTGTTCGCCGCCGTGTTCGCCGATTCGCGCCTGCAAGGTTATGAGGGGCTGGGCATTGCGGTGCAGTCGTATCAAAAGCGTGCGCCACAGGTCATTGATTGGTTGATCGCGTTGTCCGGCCAACACGGCAAACGCATCATGCTGCGGCTGGTCAAGGGGGCGTACTGGGACACCGAAATCAAGCGCGCGCAGGTGCAGGGGTTCAGCAACTATCCGGTGTTCACGCGCAAGGTGAATACCGATGTGTCGTACCTCGCCTGTGCGGCAACCATCCTCGCCGCGCCGCAGTCGTTTTACGCGCAATTCGCCACCCACAATGCGCATACCGTGGCGAGCATCCTGCACCGCGCCACTCGCTCCAAAGTATGTACGGGCTTTGAATTCCAGCGCCTGCACGGCATGGGTGTGGAGCTGTATGACGCGGTGCTGGATCGCCCGAATATCGCCTGCCGCGTGTATGCCCCTGTCGGCAGCCACGAGGATTTGCTGCCGTATCTGGTGCGGCGGCTGTTGGAGAACGGTGCCAATTCATCTTTTGTCAATCGCATCGCCGATGAGTCGGTGTTAATTGATGATGTGATCGCCGACCCCATAACACGTTGTGAAGAAAGTCAGCCGCGCGCCAACCCGCGCCTGCCGCTGCCGCAAAATCTTTTTGTCGATGCCGCCATCAGCCGGCGCAATTCCACGGGCTTCAGTTTTTCAGACCGCCGCGCCACCGCGCACCTGTACGCCGAAATGTCGGCGGTGCTGGCCAAAACCGATTGGCACGCGCAACCGATCATCGCAGGTGATGTGATGCGTGGTGCGGTGGTGGATGTCGTTGATCCGGCCAGTCTCGACAAGATCGGTGTCGTTGAAGAAGCCGATGCCGAGCTCACTGGTCTGGCACTCGACCTGGCGAGGAAATGGCCGGGCATGGAAGCAATGGCGCGCGCGGCGGTGCTGGATCGCGCCGCCGATTTGCTCGAACAACACAGTGCGTTTTTCATGGCGCTGATGGTGCGTGAAGCGGGCAAGACACTGCCTGACGCGCTGGGCGAAGTGCGCGAGGCGGCGGATTTTTGCCGCTACTATGCCGCGCTGTGCCGGCAGTATTTTGCCCAGCCGGAAATGTTGCCTGGGCCCACCGGCGAGTCCAACGAATTGTCGTTGCACGCGCGCGGCACGTTTGTGTGCATCAGCCCGTGGAATTTTCCGCTGGCGATATTTTTGGGTCAGGTCACCGCCGCCTTTGCCGCCGGCAATGCGGTCATCGCCAAGCCCGCCGAGCAAACGCCGCTTGTCGCCTGTGAGGCCGTCAAATTATTGCTCGAGGCGGGCATGCCCCCGGCCGCCATTGCCTGCCTGCCGGGCAGGGGGGAAGTGATTGGCGCCATGCTGGTGGCCGATGGCCGCGTGGATGGTGTGGCCTTCACCGGCGGCACCGGCACGGCGCGCGCCATCAACCAGGCCCTGGCCAATCGCGACGGGGCAATCATTCCCTTCATCGCCGAAACCGGCGGGCTGAATGTGATGATTGCCGATTCGTCGGCGCTTCCCGAGCAGGTCATCACCGATGTGATGGCCTCCGCCTTCAACAGCGCCGGACAGCGCTGTTCGGCGCTGCGCATCCTGTGTGTGCAAAAAGACATCGCGCCGCGCATCAAAACCCTGCTGGCCGGGGCGATGCAGGAATTGACCATCGGTGACCCTGCGCGGCTGGACACCGACGTGGGGCCGGTGATCGACCGCGAGGCGTTCGACATTTTGGTGAAACACCGCGAACACATGGCGGCATCACACCCGCAGATAGGCCAGGTGAGGTTGCAGCAGGCCATTGGTCAAGGCCGAGGCCATTATTTCGCGCCCTGCGCGTTTGAAATCCCGACCCTTGGCACCATCAAAGCCGAAGTGTTCGGGCCCATTTTGCATGTGTTGGCGTTTGACGGCGAACAAATGATGGCGCTGGTCGATGAAATCAACGCCACCGGCTATGGCCTGACACTGGGCATCCACTCGCGCATTGAAGAAACCATTGCCGCGATCCGCGCGCGCGCGCGGGTCGGCAACATTTATGTGAATCGCAACCAGATCGGCGCGGTGGTGGGGGTGCAGCCGTTCGGTGGCGAAGGATTGTCCGGCACCGGTCCCAAGGCGGGCGGACCGCATTATTTGTTCCGCTTTGCGAGTGAACGCACCTTCACCGTCAACACGGCGGCGGCGGGAGGCAATGCCGCGTTGATTGCGTCCTCGGAGTGAGGTGACGCGCAATCCAGTTTCGTCTCACACCATCTTCATGCCCTCCGGCATGTGTTTGCCCGACAGCAGCACCAGCATCGACTTGCCTTCCTGTTTCCAGAAATCAATCGCATCCTGGAAAAGCTCGATGACCGTTTCGAGTTCGCTTTCGTGGTGTTCGGCGAAGGCGTCGGTGTGGTCAAAATAAATGCAATAGCCGTCGGCGCGCACCCAGTCCATGTCGGTGATGCAATCATAAAACGCATCCCAGTTGTTGCCGAAGTGCGAGGGAAATTTCATGGCGACGGAAGAGTGGTTCAGGAATTGTTCCTTGCCTTCGATTTTTTGTCCCTCGAGATGAAAAAAGGCCATGCCCTTGAGCCGTGCCTGCTTGCCCAGCTCACTGGTGCTGGCGTGTGATTTGAGCCAAAAAATTCCACGTGGCTGATCACTGGAAAGAATGTTTTTGAGTTCCGCTGAAGGCATGGTGCCTACTCCTTGATACGCTTGAATGTGGCGTAGTGGTCGTCGGTGTAATAACAAACTGAGGCAGCCTGGTTGCGGATGTCGCCGCCGCACACAATGCGGCGCGCACCGCGGTCACGCGAGCCAGGGGTTTTGACGGTGAATTCCTTGTAGTGGCCGCGCTGATGGTTCGGCAGCACCCGTTCGCGGTTGCCAAATACGGTGCCGTCCTTGGCGTAGGGATACGGCCCGCCCTTGCGAATCAATGCCAGCGTTTCCTGGCCCTGCTTGGGCATAGCGGCGGCAGCGATGGTGGTGACGGGCGCGGACTTGGCCGGCGCATCGCGTGCGTCGGCGGCAAGGGAAATACTCCCAAACACCGCGGCTGCCAGCAACGCCAAAACGAATGAAATTGCCTGACGATGCATGTTGGTTCAAAGCCTCTTGTTGGTGGACATTGGGGGGTGATACGCCTGGGAATCAGGGGATGAAGCAGAATGTTATGTGGCCAGCTTGCTGGGGCATGCCGGCTTGGTGCAATCGGCATAAAGATACAACGAATGGTCATGCAGGTTGAAGCCGCGGTCCTTGGCGATTTTATGCTGGCGCTTTTCGATTTCGGCGTCATAGAATTCCTCGACCTTGCCGCATTGCAGGCATATCAGATGGTCGTGGTGGCTGCCCTCGTCAAGCTCGAACACCGCACGGCCGCCCTCAAAATGATGGCGCTGCAACAAGCCCGCCTGCTCGAATTGCGTCAACACACGATACACCGTCGCCAGGCCGATGTCGGCGTTGTCGTTGAGCAATAATTTATACACGTCCTCGGCCGTCATGTGGCGTTCTTTGGAGGCGTGAAACAGCTCCAGCACCTTGAGGCGCGGGTGGGTGGCCTTCAGGCCGGTGCTGCGCAGGTTTTTTGAATCGGTCATCAAGGGTTCCAAGTGTTGGGCGAATCATAGCGCATGTGCGGCAGACGTGGCGCGGTGTTGTGGAAAAGCCAAGGGTACAGGTGGGCTGATATAATTTACCCATGAAAAAAGTGGTCACAAAAACAACACTGAATTCGCAGCCCAGCGATTTGGGCTATTGGCTCGCGCAGCCGGTCGAGGCGCGATTTGCAGCGCTCGAGTCTTTGCGTCAGCAGGCGCACGCCCACACACCCGATGCTGAACAAAGACTTCAAAGAGTTTATTCAGTTACTCAACTCAAGCAGCACTGAGTTCCTGATTGTCGGTGGCTATGCGCTGGCGGCGCATGGTCATCCCCGCTATACCGGCGATATTGATATTTGGATCGGCCGAACCGACAAGAATATTGCTCTCGTGCTGGAAGCATTGCGGGAATTCGGCTTTGGCGAACTTGGCATATCGGCCGCAGATCTTTCTGCCCCGAATTCCGTGGTGCAGCTCGGCTATCCACCGGCACGCATTGATTTGTTGTCATCGATTGACGGCGTGGACTTCACAACCTGTTACGCCAAACGTGTTGTCATGCGGATCGACGATATTGAGTTGCCGATAATCTGCGAGGCCGATTTCCGCGCGAATAAATTCGCAACGGGGAGATTGAAAGACCTGGCGGATGTGGAGGCGCTGGATCAGGGCAAGGAGAATATGGGAGACCATCGCGTGAAGTAATGGCAGTCATGCTCATATGGGCACTTCTATATATTACGTCTTTCCCGCGAAGGCGGGAATCCAAGTTTTGCAAGTCATTGATAAGCATAAAAATTAGATTCCCGCCTTCGCGGGAAAGACGGGAATTCTGAATTTATAGAAGTGCCCATAAGGTATAATTTCAGTCTCAGTTTTACCTCCCACGACGCTGCCGGAATCCATGAAATCGCTCATTCTTATTTTAGTTACAGCCTTATTGCTGTCCGCCTGCGCCAAGTTCGGCGTGTACCGCCTCGATGTGCAGCAAGGCAATCTGGTCACCCAGGAACAACTGGCCAAGGTCAAGCCCGGCATGTCGCGCATTGACGTGCGCAACCTGCTCGGCACGCCGCTGCTGCAGGACGCCTTCAAAGCCGACCGCTGGGATTATTTTTTCAGTGACGACCGCAACAGCGGCAGCAAGCTCAATCCGTTCGGCCGTGACTCGCAGCAATTCAAGGTGGCGATTTCGTTTGCGCAGGACAAAGTCACGCGCATCGACGGCGAGGCCTCGCCGGTGGAAATCCTCACCGGTGGCGGAGATCGCCGCAAGACGCCGAATATGGTTCCGCCCAACGCGCCACCTGAACCAAAAAAATAACCGCCATGGCCTTAAAACTCGCCATCGCCGGGGCGAACGGCCGCATGGGCCGCATGTTGGCCGAAGCCGCGCGGGCTGACCCGGAAGTCAATGTTTTCGCGGCGTTTGACCGTGACGACGATGCCAATACCGCCCTCAACGGCGCTGCCGTGCTGATCGATTTCACGCGCCCCGAAGCCACCATCGGCCATCTTGCGCTGTGTGAAAAGCACTGCGTCAACATGGTGATCGGCACCACCGGCTTTTCCGCCGGTCAAATCGAGTTGATCCACCAGGCGGCCGAAAAAATCGCGGTGGTGCTGGCGCCCAACATGAGTCTCGGGGTCAATGTCACCGCCAAGCTGGTGGCGATGGCCGCATCCTCGCTGGGCATGGATGCCGACATCGAAATCTTTGAGGCACACCACAAAATGAAAGTTGATGCGCCTTCCGGCACGGCGCTGATGTTGGGCGGGGTCGCGGCTGCGGCGCGCGGCCAATCGCTCGATGCGGTCGCGGTTTATGACCGCCACGGCAAAAACGCAGTGCGCACACAAGGCAGCATTGGTTTTACCTCGATGCGCGCCGGTGACATTGTTGGCGACCACACGGTATTTTTTGCGTTGAACGGCGAGCGCATTGAAATCACCCACAAATCCTCATCCCGCACTACCTACGCCGAGGGGGCAATTCGCGCCGCCAAATTTTTGAGTGGCAAGCCCGCCGGGTTGTACACGATGGCGGCGGTGCTGGGGCTCGAATAGTGCGGCAGTGAAGTGAAGTGATTGCCGAATCCATCACTTTCGGGTAAAATGTTTTTTTAATCGCGTCGCCGCTGGCATTAGCAACACGTTCCAGCGCGCGTCAAAACGCGGGAAAGCGCACAGGGATTTTTCCCTTCGGCCTTTCCCGTTTTTTATGCCCGCTCGAATTGCAAATGCGTTCGGTGTTTGGTCCGGCTAGCGCGAATAAATCTGACCTTGACTGACTGGAGTTTGCCTTGAGCCTGCCTTCTTTTCCGCCCGCTGTGTTGGTGCTTGCTGACGGATCGGTGTTTATCGGCACTGGCATCGGTGCCGCCGGTTCCACTGTCGGCGAGGTGGTGTTCAACACCGCCATGACCGGCTACCAGGAGATCCTCACCGATCCTTCCTACACCGGGCAAATTGTCACCCTCACCACCCCGCACATCGGCAATGTCGGCACCAACGATGAAGATGCCGAATCAAACCACGCCTGCGCGGCCGGCCTGGTGATTCGTGATTTGCCGCTGGTGGTGTCCAATTGGCGCTCACAAGCGTCGTTGTCCGATTATTTGACACGCAACAAAATCGTTGCCATCGCCGATATTGACACCCGCCGCCTGACACGCCTGATCCGCGAAAAGGGCGCGCAAAACGGCTGCATTCTGGTGGGCGCGACCGATGCCGCGGCCATCGGGCAAGCGCGCGCGGCGGCACAAAACGCGCCCGCCATGGCCGGGCTGGATTTGGCCAAGGTGGTGTCTTGTCGCGAGCCCTATAAATGGCAAACCGGCAGTTGGGTGCTGGGGGTGGGTTATCAGCCAGCCATGCAGCATCGCTTTCATGTGGTGGCGTGCGACTATGGTGTGAAACAAAATATTCTGCGCATGATGGCGGACCGGGGCTGCCGCATCACCGTGGTACCGGCGCAAACATCCGGCAATGAAATATTGGCGTTGAAGCCGGACGGCGTGTTTTTATCCAATGGCCCCGGTGACCCCGAGCCCTGTGACTACGCGATCCAGGCCATTCGGGAAATCATCGCCAAAGACATTCCGCTGTTCGGCATTTGCCTCGGCCACCAATTGCTGGCGCTGGCCTCGGGTGCCAATACCATCAAGATGAAATTCGGCCACCATGG
>JANPNJ010000531.1:0-9484 GCA_031427395.1 Burkholderiales bacterium | reverse complement strand
GCCTGCCGCCTGCCAGCCTGGCGCGCGGCGAAATGCGCTTGCCGGGCTCAAAATCCATCTCCAACCGCACACTGTTGCTGGCCGCGTTGTGTGATGACACCACCAGCGTGCACAATTTATTGGCATCGGACGACACCGATGTGATGCTGGCGGCCCTCGCCGCACTCGGCGTGAAAATAGACAAGCCGGATGCAGACACCTACCTTGCATATGAGGTACAAGGCTGCGGCGGAAATTTCCCGGTCAAGCAGGCCGCGCTCTTCATGGGCAACGCCGGCACTGCCATTCGCCCGCTGACGGCGGCACTGGCGCTGCAACAAGGGCACTACACCCTTGACGGTGTGGCGCGTATGCGGGAACGCCCCATTGGCGATCTGGTTGAGGGGCTCGCCGCACTTGGCGCCGACATCCGCTACCTGCAAAATCCGGGCTACCCGCCGCTGCAAATCCATCCCATGACGGCTTCAATAGTGGATCGTGTCAGTGTGCGCGGCGATGTCTCGAGCCAATTCCTGTCGGCGATGTTGATGGCGCTGCCGCTGTGCCGACGCGCCATGATGGTTGAAGTCAGCGGCGAATTGATTTCCAAACCCTACGTGGACATCACCCTCAATCTCATGGCGCGGTTTGGGGTCAACGTCAAACGCCATGACTGGCGCGCTTTTTCCATCGATGCCGGCGCGCAGTACCTTTCCCCCGGCGTGATTCATGTGGAAGGGGATGCGTCGAGCGCGTCCTATTTTTTGGCGGCGGGGGCGTTGGGCGGCGGCCCGGTGCGGGTCAGGGGGGTGGGGCGCGCCAGCATTCAGGGCGATGTCCAATTCGCCGATGCGCTGGCATTGATGGGTGCCACCATCAGCATGGGCGAGGATTGGATTGAGGCAAGCCTGCCTGCCGGACAAAAGCTCCGCGCCATTGACGCCGATTTCAACCATATTCCCGATGCCGCCATGACCATTGCGGTGCTGGCCTTGTTTGCCGAGGGCGTCACCACGCTGCGCAACATCGCCAGTTGGCGGGTGAAGGAAACCGACCGCCTCACGGCGATGGCAACGGAACTACGCAAACTTGGTGCGTTGGTCGAGGAGGGTGCCGACACTCTGCGCATCACCCCGCCCGCAGAGCTGACGCCCAACGCCGTGATCCACACCTATGACGACCATCGCATGGCCATGTGTTTTTCGCTGGTTTGCCTGGGCCGGGTGCCCGTCACCATTGATGACCCAAAATGTGTGGCCAAGACTTTTCCTGGCTATTTTGAAGCGTTGCAAGGTGTTGTCTCATGACGCCTATTCCCGTTATCGCCATTGATGGCCCCACCGCATCCGGCAAGGGCACGGTCGCGCAGCGGGTGGCTGAGGCACTCGGATTCCACTATCTGGATTCGGGGGCGCTGTACCGGCTGACTGGCCTGGCTGCCACCCAGCGTGGTGTGCAACTGGATAATGCCACCGCTTTGGCGGAAATTGCCCGCTCGCTGGACATCCGCTTTGAAGGTGAGGTGGTATTTTTGGATGGGATAGACGTGACCGAAGCCATCCGCTCAGAGACCGCCAGCCAAAACGCCTCAAAAGTCGCCGCCATCCCCGCTGTGCGTGATGCCTTGTCCCTGCGTCAGAAAGCGTTTGCGCAGCCGCCAGGGTTGGTTGCCGATGGCCGGGACATGGGTTCGGTCATTTTTCCCGATGCCAAGCTCAAAATCTACCTCACGGCAAGCGCCGAGGCCAGGGCCGAAAGACGCACTAAGCAGTTGAAACAAAAAGGAATCTCTGCCATAATCGAGGACGTTGTCAAGGATTTGCGCAGTCGTGATGAGCGGGATTCCAACCGTTTGGTGGCCCCGCTGAAAAAACAGCACGATGCACAACTCCTTGATACCACAGCGATTTCCGCTGATGACGCGGTGGCACAGGTGCTGGCTTGGTTTCACAGCCCGCCCCGCCGACAGTAAAGTCAGCAAGTTGTTGTTGTAAAACATTTTTTGCCGTTCCCGTGTTGGCATTTTTCCCAAGCTGCCAATTTGATCAATCCTCTCCATCGCCCGATGGCGAGCTCACCCGAAAGACCTGTTTTTATGTCCGCATCTGCCCAACCCGTCACAAAAGTCAAAGCCCCCAAACCCATCCACGCGCCTGATAGTTTTGCTGCGCTGTTTGAGGAAAGCCTTACGCGCCAGGAGATGCGCGAAGGCGAAATGATCACCGCCGAAGTGGTGCTGGTCGATCAAAATATCGTGGTGGTCAACGCCGGCCTCAAGTCCGAGAGCGTGATCCCGATTGAAGAATTCAAGAATGACAAAGGCGAGCTGGAAGTTAAAGTCGGCGACTTTGTCACCGTGGCGATTGAAAAATTTGAAGACGGTTTTGGTGCCACCAAACTTTCACGCGACCGCGCCAAAAAATTGTCCGCATGGCACGATCTGGATGTGGCGCTGGACAAGGGCACCATCATCACCGGCATGGTTTCAGGCAAGGTCAAGGGCGGCCTGACCGTCATGATCAACGGCATACGCGCATTTTTGCCGGGCTCGCTGGTCGACACCCGTCCGGTCAAGGACACCACCCCGTTCGAGGGCAAAGAACTCGAATTCAAAGTCATCAAGCTCGACAAAAAACGCAACAACGTGGTGGTTTCCCGCCGCGCGGTGATGGAAGCCACCATGGGTGCGGATCGCGCGGCCATGATGGAGCAGTTGAAGGAAGGCTCCATTGTCAAAGGCGTGGTCAAGAACATCACGGATTACGGCGCGTTTGTGGATCTGGGCGGCATCGATGGTTTGCTGCACATCACCGACTTGGCCTGGCGCCGCGTCAAGCATCCGTCGGAAGTATTGACGGTCGGCGACGAAGTCACCGCCAAGATCCTGAAATTCGACCAGGAAAAAAACCGCGTGTCACTCGGCATGAAACAATTGGGCGACGATCCGTGGACGGGTCTGTCACGGCGTTATCCGCAGGGCACCCGTTTGTTCGGCAAAGTCACCAACCTCACCGACTACGGCTCCTTCATTGAAATCGAAGCCGGCATCGAAGGCCTGGTGCACGTCTCCGAAATGGACTGGACCAACAAGAATGTCCATCCGGCCAAAGTTGTGTCACTCGGCGACGAAGTCGAAGTCATGATTCTCGAAATCGACGAAGAGCGCCGCCGTATTTCGCTGGGCATGAAGCAGTGCATGCAAAATCCGTGGGAAGAGTTTTCGATGTCCCACAAAAAAGGCGAGAAGGTCAAGGGCACCATCAAATCGATCACCGATTTTGGCGTGTTCATCGGCCTGCCGGGCAACATCGACGGCCTGGTCCACCTGTCGGACATTTCCTGGAATGTGCCGGGCGAGGAAGCCGTCAAAGCCTACAAAAAAGGCGACGAGCTCGAAGCCGTGGTGCTGGCCATCGACATGGAGCGCGAGCGCATTTCCCTCGGCGTCAAACAAATGGATTCCGATCCGTTCTCCAGCTACACCTCGATCAACGACAAGGGTGCGGTGGTCAAGGGCAAAGTCAAGAGCATTGATGCCAAAGGCGCGACCATTGCGCTCACCGACGAAGTCGAAGCCTATTTGCGCGCCTCCGAAGTCTCGCGCGAGCGGGTTGAGGACATGCGTTCACACATGAAAGAAGGCGACGAGATCGAAGCCGTCATCATCAACGTGGACCGCAAGACCCGCAACATCAATTTGTCGATCAAGCAAAAAGACGCGGTCGAGGAAAAAGACGCCATGAAGCGCATGTCCGACGATGCGCCAACGAGCGCGGGCACCACCAATCTTGGTGCCCTGCTCAAGGCCAAGCTCAAGCAAGGCTCGGATCAGTAACCAGGCAGCATCCCTGGCGTCACGTTGATGCCAGGGATGGTTCAGCAGCAATGTTGTCTGGCACGGTTCGCGTCAACGTATGGTTTTGCACATGACCCCATCTTTTCGCTGTTTCACTTGAGTGGATCCGACTCTTGAAATCCATGACCAAATCCGAGTTGATTGAAATCCTGGCCAATCGTCACAATCAGCTTGCGCCCAAAGACGCCGAGCTCGCGGTGAAAACCATGCTGGATGCCATGGCGCATACCCTGTCGCACGGGGATCGCATTGAAATCCGCGGCTTTGGCAGTTTCGGTCTGAATTTCCGGCCGCCGCGCACCGGGCGCAATCCCAAAACCGGCGAAAAAGTGCTGGTGCCGAAAAAATTTGTTCCCCATTTCAAGGCGGGCAAGGAATTGCGGGAGCGGGTTGACGAAGCACTGGAAGCGGTGGCAAAAGCGGAGGCCGCGAAACTCGTCGGCGCACACTCTGACATGACAGCAGCGCCAGCAAAGTCAGCCAATCCCGTTCTGCGCACAGGCACCGCAAACGATTGAGTGCCAAAAACATCAGCCGGGTGTCGCAAGATGCCAGGCTGTTTTTTTATGTGTGTTGCGGCCGCCATTCGTGGCAAACAACGTTGGTTTTTTATAGGTTGCCATAAAATACAGCCATGAATATTCTCGTCTGGTTTGTGCGCGTTGTGGTGGTGTTGTTCCTGGTGTGGTTTGCGGCCAAAAACGCCGAGGTGGTTGCCCTGCATGGGCTGGGCAGCGCGGTGAGCGCGCCGCTGGCCTTGATACTCCTGGCATTTTTCGGTGGCGGCTTGTTGCTGGGGCTGGCATCCGCGCTGCTGGCGATTTTTCGCCTGAAACGTGAGGTGCGTGTGCTCAACCGCGCATTGCAACAGCGCGCGCACCAGGATGCGGTGCTGCCGCCACCCAGCCCGGCCATGACTGGACAGGCTGTGTCCGCGGACAAGGATTTTTTCTGACATGGAAAACCTGCCAATTTGGCTGCCTTGGGCATTTATCGCAGCGGCGGGATTTTTTGCACTCGGCTGGCTGGGTGCGCGCATGGATGTCAAACGGCTGCTGACTGAATCACGCGTGTTGCCGCAGTCCTATTTCAAGGGGCTGAATTTTTTGCTCAACGAGCAGCCCGACAAGGCGCTGGAGGCATTGATTGAGGCCGGCCATCAGCATCCCGAGGCGGTGGAACTGCAATTTGCCCTGGGCAGCCTGTTTCGCCGTCGCGGTGAAGTGGATCGGGCGCTGCGGGTCCACAAGGAACTGTCCGAGCGCGGTGGCTTGAGTGCCGAACAGCGCACGGCGGCACTGTTTGAAACCGCGCTGGATTATCACAAATCCGGATTGCTCGATTATGCCGAGAAAATTTTGGCGGATCTGCTGACGCGGCGTGACGGCACCGATGCCCAGCATTTCCAGGTGCTGAAACTGCTGCTCGACTTGTACCAGCAGGAACGCGATTGGCGCAAGGCCATCGACATTGCCCGCATGCTGGACACCGATTTGCCGCAAGCAAGGCGTCAATACGTCAGCAAGATCGCCAATTTTCATTGTGAATTGGCCATCACCTGCCGGGCCGCGTCGGACCACAGCGGCGCATGGCATCAACTCGAGCGCGCGCTGGCGGAAAATGCACTCTGTGTGCGTGCCAACCTCCTCTGCGGTGAGTGGCTGGCGGCGGACGGTCGCCACCGTGAGGCGATTGCCGCCTGGAGCAAAATCGAGTCGCAGGATCCGGCGTATATGGGCCTGGCGGCGGATGCCATGCTGGCCTCGTTTGACGCGCTCGGCGAAGGCCAGCCTGGCCTGTCTGAATTGCGGCGACTGCAATCCCGGCAGCCGGGCCTGGATGTGCTCAATACACTCTTCAAGGCCACCTTGGCAACCGATGGACCGGAGGCGGCAAGCCAATTGGTGAAAGAGGATCTACGCCATCATCCGACGCTGGTGGGGCTGGATCGGCTGTACGAGGCACAGATATTGGCCGCATCACATGAGCACAAGCCCGATTTGGAAATGATCGGCGCACTGGTGCACGCCCATGCCAGCCGACTTGCGGTTTACCTGTGCAAGGGGTGCGGTTTCAAAGCCAAACAGTTTTACTGGCACTGCCCGGCGTGCGGTGGCTGGGACACCTTTCCACCGCTGCGCACCGCCGAATACGATACCGCCGAGCGCCATCTGGCACAGTTGCAGGTCGATCACATCAAAAATCAATAAGTGCAGGAGCCTGTTTGAACACCAAACCCATCATCGTCGCGCTGGATATTGCCGATACCGCCACCGCACTCAATCTCGCCGCGCGTCTCGACCCGACTCTTTGCCGGGTCAAAGTCGGCAAGGAATTGTTCACCGCAGGCGGCCCGCAAGTGGTCGATGCGCTGATGTATCAAGGATTCGAAGTATTTCTGGATTTGAAATTCCACGACATTCCCAATACCGTGGCATCGGCCTGCCGGGTGGCCGCGTCCCAGGGCGTGTGGATGCTGAATGTGCATGCCTCGGGCGGCAAGAAAATGCTCCATGCCGCGCGTGAGGCCATCGATGCTGTGCCGGGCCATCAACCCCTGTTGATTGGCGTGACGGTGTTGACCAGCCTGACGGCGGAAGAGGCCAGAGAAATTTATGGCATGGGCAGCGATGTGCCATCACTGGTGCTCAAAATGGCACAACAGTGCGCGGAGGCAAAATTGGACGGGGTGGTGTGCTCGGCAGAGGAGGCAGCCATGCTGCGTGCGTCCATGGATCCTCATTTCAAATTGGTTACCCCCGGCATTCGCCTGGCCGACGATGCCAAAGGCGATCAAGCGCGCGTGGTCACGCCGGTGGATGCGATTAAAATGGGCAGCGATTATTTGGTGATTGGTCGCTCGATCACGGCAGCAGCGGATCCGGTTATGGCATTGAAGGGAATCGTGGAATTGTTGCGCAAGATTTGATTTCTTTTTTGTAACCGCCGATGGACGCCGATAAACGCAAATACACGCCGATAAAAGCATAAAGTCATTATCTGGCAAGGCAATTGGAGCAAAAGTCATTGAAAAGCCGCGTTGGCATTGGTCTTTATGTTTTGTCGGCGTTTATCGGCGTCCCTCGGCGGTTCCATATTTTTTACTGATCGCATAAAAAACAAAACATGAAAATAACCGTAATCGGCACCGGCTATGTTGGCCTTGTCTCCGGCGCGTGTCTGGCGGACATGGGCAACCAGGTGTTGTGCCTTGATCTGGATCCCAAAAAAATCGCGCTGCTCAACAGCGGCGGCATCCCGATCTTTGAACCGGGGCTGAAGGAAATCGTCGCCAGCAACATCGCGGCGGGGCGGCTGCGTTTCACCACCGACATCGAAGAGAGTGTGGCCTTTGGTGACATCCAGATGATCGCGGTGGGCACGCCGCCCGGTGAGGACGGTTCGGCGGATTTGCAGTATGTGCTGGCGGCGGCGCGCAATGTCGGGCGCTTCATGAATGAGCGGAAAATTGTCATGGACAAATCCACCGTGCCGGTTGGCACGGCGGATTTGGTGGAGGCCGCCATCCACGACGAGCTTGCCAAACGCGGCAAAGCCATCAAATTTTCGGTGGTGTCAAATCCCGAATTCCTGAAAGAGGGCGCGGCGGTGGAGGACTTCATGCGGCCGGATCGCATTGTGGTTGGCATCGGCCACAATGGCCACAACGGCGGCACCGAGGATGTGGAGACGATGGCGATCCTGCGCAAATTGTATGCGCCGTTCCAGCGCAGCCACGACCGGCTGATGATCATGGACGTGCGCTCGGCCGAGCTCACCAAATACGCGGCCAACGCCATGCTCGCCACGCGCATTTCCTTCATGAATGAGCTTTCGCGTCTCGCGGAAAAACTCGGCGCGGATATCGAATCCGTTCGCAAGGGCATGGGTGCCGATCCGCGCATTGGTTATCATTTTCTGTATCCGGGCTTGGGCTACGGCGGCTCGTGTTTTCCGAAAGATGTGCAAGCCCTGCAACGCACCGGCGCGGATGCCGGGGTCGAGATGAAATTGCTCGACGCGGTGGAGCGTGTCAACCACGCGCAAAAACATGTGCTGACAGAAAAAATCGTCAAGCAGTTTGGCGAAAATCTCACCGGCAAAACCATCGCGCTCTGGGGTCTGGCGTTCAAGCCCAACACCGACGACATGCGCGAGGCACCGGCGCTGGTGTTGATTGATGACCTCACCACACGCGGGGCGAAAGTGGTGGCGTTTGATCCGGTGGCCATGCATGAAGCCAAACTGGTGTTGGCGAAAAATGCCAGCGTCAGTTTTGCCGACAGCGCCATGGCGGCGTTGGCCGGTGCCGATGCCCTGGCCATTGCCACCGAATGGAAAATCTTCCGCGCGCCAGATTTTGCGGTGATGAAAGCCGCACTCAAGGCGCCGCTGGTGTTTGACGGTCGCAATCTGTATGAGCCTGCCGCCATGGCCGAAAATGGCTTCCGTTATTTTCCGATTGGCCGCAGGCAGGCCGCGTCATGATGACGCTGCCGGATTGCAAAAACGCCCGCGTGCTGGTGGTGGGTGATGTCATGCTCGACCGCTACTGGTTCGGCGATGTCTCGCGCATCTCACCCGAGGCACCGGTGCCGATTGTGCATGTCAAAAAAACCGAGGAACGCCCCGGTGGGGCGGCCAACGTGGCGCGCAACATCGCCTCGCTCGGCGGCCAGGCCACTCTTCTGTCGGTGGTGGGCGATGACGAGGCGGGACGCACGCTCGCCGAATTGTTGGTCAAGGAAAACGTCGCCACCCATTTCCACACTGATGCGAGCCTGCCCACCACGGTCAAGCTGCGTGTATTCGGCCGCCAGCAACAATTGATGCGCATTGATTTTGAAACCCTGCCATCGCGCGAAGTGCTGGAAGACAAGCTGGATGATTTTGAATCCATGGTCGATGCCCACGACATGGTGATTTTGTCGGACTACGGCAAGGGTGGCCTGACCCATGTGACCAAGATGATCGATGCCGCCAAACGCCACGGCAAACGCATCATGATCGACCCCAAGGGCGATGACTATTCCAAGTACCGCGGTGCCACCCTGCTCACACCCAATCGCGGCGAATTCCGCGAAGTGATGGGCAAATGGCGCGACGAATCCGACCTGGAAGCGCGCGCCGCCAAATTGCGTGATGATCTTTCGCTCGACGCCCTGCTGGTGACACGCTCGGAGGAGGGCATGTCGCTGTTCACCGCCGCCGGTGCCATGCACGAGCCCACCCAGGCACGCGAAGTGTTTGATGTCTCCGGCGCGGGCGACACCGTCATTGCCACCATCGGCCTGATGCTGGCCGCCGGCGTGGACATGGCCAATGCCGTGAAAATCGCCAATCGTGCGGCGGGTGTGGTGGTGGGCAAGCTTGGCACGGCGACGGTGTCGCGTGCGGAGTTGGCGGCGGCGTTGTGATAGTTCAATATTTAATGGAAAAACCATGACCTACATCGTCACCGGCGCGGCCGGCTTCATCGGCAGCAACATCGTCAAGGCGCTGAATGCACGCGGCATCCGCGACATTGTGGCGGTGGACAACCTGACCCGCGCCGACAAATTCAAAAACCTGGTGGATTGCGAGATCGCCGAATACGTCGACAAGCAGGATTTCCTGGCGGTGGTGGAGTCGGGCGAACTGGCGGGGGAC
>JANPNJ010000530.1:0-3409 GCA_031427395.1 Burkholderiales bacterium | reverse complement strand
GGCAAGAAAAATTTTGCGACATGTCCCATCACCGAAAACGGCTTGCTGCGCATTGTGGGGCATCCGAAGTATCCCAACTCACCCGGGCCGCCGAGCCGTGTCATGCCTGCGCTGGTGGCGATCCGCGCACTGCCGGGGCATGTATTCTGGCCGGACAAAATCAGCATGGCCGATGAAAAATATTTCACAGCAAAGGCACACGCCAGCCATGCGCAGGTGACAGACAGCTACTTGCTGGCGCTGGCACGCGCCCATGGCGGAAAGCTGGCGACAATGGATCATAAGCTGACAGCGGAAGTTGTTCGTGACGGGCTCAAGTCGTTGCTGCTGATTTAGTGCGTCACACCGCATGGCGCGTGGCTTGTTATACTTCCGTCCATCCCGCCACCCCAACAAGCCAACAAGTTTTGACATCATGAGTCCAGCCATCCCTTCGCACATTGACAAAGACCTCGACGTAAAAGGACTCAATTGTCCCTTGCCGATTTTGCGCGCGAAAAAAGCCCTGACCGACATGGCTTCCGGGCAAGTGTTGAAAGTGGTGGCTACCGATCCCGGCTCGATCAAGGACTTCGCGGCGTTTTGCAAACAAACCGGCAACACTTTGCTGTCATCGGTGGACAGCGGTGCGGAGTACACGTTTCATATTGCCAAACGCTAGATATAGAGCGGTGTTTCAGGCATAAATGCCTGAAAACGCTTGCTGGTTATTGTGTCCAGCAATTTTTCCTTCTCATTTGCCCAGAAATGTCGGCTTGCGTTTTTCCACAAACGCGCTGACCCCTTCCTTGAAATCGTCGGTCGGCGCACATTCGGCGAACAGTGCGATCTCAAGGTTCAGTTGCGCCCTCAACGGCGTTTCAAATGATTGGTTGAGCAAGCGTTTGGTGTTGGCATAGGCGCGGGTCGCACCTTGGCTTAAACGCGCAGCCAACTTTGCCACCTCGTCATCCAGCCTGTCCGCCGCCACCACCCGGTTGACCAATCCCAACTGCAATGCACCGGCGGCGTCAATGGTGTCGGCCAGCATGATCAACTCGGCCGCTTTTTTCAAACCAACCATGCGCGGCAAAAACCAGGTCGAGCCGCCGTCGGGCGACAAGCCAATCTTGGTGTAGGCGGTGTTGAAGGTGGCGGCCTCCGAGGCAATCGCAAAATCACACGCCAATGCCACACTCACCCCGGCGCCGGCGCACGCGCCTTGGATTTGCGCGATCACCGGATACGGCATGTTGCGGATGGCGGCAATGCCATCGTGCAGCGCATTGCCCATGGGCTGGATGGCGGCAATCAGCGCCGGGTCGTTGCGGCGCGCGTAAAACATGCCCACGTCACCGCCGGCCAGAAATGCCTTGCCGGCACCTTTGAGAATCAGCGCGCGAATGTCGGTGCGTTTGACGAGTGCCGCGGTGGTGTCACGAAACGCCAGGATCAATTCATCACTCATCGCGTTGAAAACTTCCGGGCGATTGAAGGTGAGGGTGGCGATGCCGTTTTGTTCGGTCTGCAAAATGGTGGTCATGTTGGCGTGTCCGGTTTGGTTTCAACGATGATGCCGCGCGACACATATTCATCGCGCAAATGCCGCCGCAGGTTTTTCAGATTGAGCGCGAACGCCATCGCCCCCAGCGCGCACAGGATGCCACAAACCAGATATGCCTGTGGTGCGCCGATCTGCGCAGCCAGCCAGCCTGCCGCCAGATGGCCGAGCGGAGCGGCACCGGTGAAAAAAGTCGAGTACACACTGACCACCCGGCCGCGCTTGTCGTCATCGACCACGGTTTGGATGATGGTGTTGACACATGCCGAGGTGCCCATCAGGCCGAGGCCGACCAGCGCCATGGAGAGGGCGGCCAGCGGCAAATTTTCGGTGAGGGAGGATGCGGCGAAACACATCGCGCCAAAAGCCGCGATGCCCGCTGTTGCCACCACCCACCTGGCGAGGCCGCGCACATCAAGTTTGCGGGCAAGCACCACCGCACCGGCAAGCGCGCCCACGCCAACCGCGCTGACAAATATGCCGTGCAATTCCGCGCCGCGCCCGAACGTGACCACCGCGATGGCGGGCATCAGAATCGAATACGGATTGATGGTGAAACTGACCACGCCGACAATCAACACCAGCGGCCGGATGACCGGGCTTTGCCAGGCGATGCGCCAGCCCTCGGCAATATCGGCGGCAATGGATTGGCCGCTGTGGGCGGGCTTGGGGCGATGGGTGATGATTTTTGTGAGCTGATACACCACCACCAGATAGGTGAGTGCATTCACGCCGAAACATGCGGCCTCGCCCACCGCCGCGATCAACACGCCGCCGATAGCCGGGCCCACCAGGCGGGTGGCGTTGATGTTGGCGGAATTGAGCGCGATGGCGTTGGGCAGGTCGGCTTTTTCATCCACCAGCTCAACAAAAAACGAGTGGCGGGTAGTGACTTCAATGGCGCTGAGGATGCCCTGGAAAAAAGCGAACCCCGCCAGCAGATTGACACTCATGTGGCCGAACCAGGTCAGTGCCGCCAATGCGCTGGCGTGAAAAAACAAAATGGTCTGCACGCTGATAAGGAGCTTTTTGCGGCTGACGCGATCAGACAGCGCACCGGCAATGGGTGTGGTGAACAAAAACGGAATCAGCGCGAGAAAGCCCACCATGCCGGTCGCCGCCGGGGATTCTGTCAGGCGATAGGTGAGCCACATGATGGCAACAGACTGCATCCACGAACCGATCTGCGTGACGGTCTGGCCGAGGTAGTAGCGGCGGAAATTGGCGGAGCGCATGGCGCGCAGCGCGGGGGGGAGATTGTTGAAGGTCATTATGAATTCTGCGTAGGGTGGATAAAACCCGCCGTCATCGCAAAACGGTGGGCTCTGCGCACCCTACGTTGCCAATTTTTTTAACTGCGCCTGCATCGTTGCGTGTTTTTGTCTGAAACCCGCAAGTCGCTCGCGCTCTTGTGCCACCACGGCGGGTGGGGCTTTGTCGGCGAAGGCGGGGTTGGCGAGTTTGGTTTCGGCTTTGCTGATTTCATTGGCGAGCCTGGTGGATTCTTTGCCCAAGCGTTCACGCTCCGCCGCCACGTCGATTTCGACTTTGAGCATCACCCGCGCGCCACCGGCGACGGCCACTGCCGCATCGGCATCGGGCAACTGTGGTACCAGTGAAATTTCGGAGAGCCGCGCCAGTGCTTGTAGATATGGCAAAAATGCCTGAAAGTCCGCGTCTGTATTGGTGTTTGTATTTTCTTTGACAATCAATGCCGGCACTTTTTGCGCGGGTGACAATTGCATTTCGCTGCGCAGATTGCGCGTGGCGTTGGTGATGACCTTGAGTTGCGCGACAAATTGTTCAGCGGAGGCGTCAATTTTTTCCGGCTGTGAAAGCGGGTAGGGGGCCAGCATGATGGATGTGCCG
>JANPNJ010000529.1:0-2087 GCA_031427395.1 Burkholderiales bacterium | reverse complement strand
AATTGTTGAAGGCCCGGTGTCGTTTGTTGATACGCGGAACAACACACGGCAGGGCAAGGTGTATCTGCGGCCTGCCGGGACAGTGGTGGCTGGGGTGGCGTTCGGGCGGCCTTATCAGGCGCCGTTTAGTGTGCGGTAGGGGTTTGTTCATTGCCCATCAACGCTGGGATTGAGCAAGACAGTTTCAGACAAACTGCTTTTTGACGGGCGGTTGGTGATGGCGCTCAAGTTCGTCCTCTGGGGGAGGATTTGGGTAGTCAGTGGCGGCCGCGCGGGCGGAAGCGGACTGCCGCACACGCCCTCAAAAGGGGGATATCCAGAGCGTTTGCAATGAGGTCAAAATGCCTTCTTGTGGAAATAGGCCTTGCCAGATAAAGTGCCGGGTTTAATGCTATTTTTAATGGAGCAAACTATTCAAATGGGATGGGTTCAGATGCTGGTAATTGCGGTCGAAGTCGCCACGTTATACCGCAGCATCTTGCGGCATACATTACGTTTTAGACGCCGCTACACCGTATGACTGAACCAGTTCCGCCAAGCCCTTCGGCAACCCTCGAGATCGCCGCTCGTTTAGTCAAGCTCGTACTCTTCTTCGGATCCGCGCTCGTATGGGTTGGCTATGCTTTGGGCGCATATTCGATCTACCAACTTTGGACCGTTGATCCAAAGAGCGAGTGGCTTGCTAGCAACGTGGATCGTGCAGTTTCATTCGGGTGGTACTGCATTGGCTTCATTGTCTTGGTTCGAATTTTTCAAGTGGCGGTTGGATGGGCAGTTCTCACGCCGATCGAGGCCAAGATTCAGGGCGTCAATTTGCGCAGCCCGGAAGTTGCCTCAGAGCTAAGAAGCACCTCGGCATTTCTCTTGGTCTCCGAAGCATTCACCATCGCTGGGCTCATCGCGGTGCCCTTACTCATTTCGCACTTTCGCTATGGGCAGTAGGTCTCCACAAGCGACGTCCAACCCCTCCATCGAGCGGACGTTCCAAAGGCCGCTTCGCACCGTTTGGCCCGCCGCTCATGTCAAACGTTAGACGCCTAGCGCGAGTTCCCAAGTGGCACACGATCAAGACACGTTTCAGCAGATGAAGGAGCTGCCCGAGCAGCCCGTGGTGCGCGACTTCTACCACCACGCGCAACGTGTCGCAGGCTTTTCGTTGCCGCCGTCCATCGATGTCTTGTTCGACAATCATCACCATCACTGCTTCGACGAACCGTGCCCGGACTTTACGGCGGGTTGGGGCACTGACTCTCCGAACTGGAAGTGGCAAAAGATTCACCACGAGTCAGTACTCGGCAGCTCGCGATCAGCAGCGGCAGCTGTTTTCTACCATTGCGAGAACTTGGCTGGAATGGAACGAGAGGTACTCTCATTTCGTGATATCGAGCTTCTCATTCCCTTGATGGGTAGATCGGCCATTGGAGGTGGCAATACTCAGAAGCTCGACTTCGAATATCACGCTTTCGTCTTCGCCTACCGCCGCACATTGGACTACCTTTCCAGAGGGATTGCCGCTTTGGTGAAGGAGGACTGCAAGTCGTACAACAAGCTCGCGGCTTCACTCCAGAATCATGCGCAGAAACCTTGGGTTCGCCAGATCACAGACATGCATTCGGAATATGCACCCAGACTCAAGACTTTCGTCCACGCAAGCCGAGGGCACAGCACGCGCGACAGGATCGCACATCACCTGCATGTGTCCGCTGGTAGTCTGAACGTAAATGCGCAGGGCGTATTCTTTGCTGGTGGTGGCGAAGATCTTGAGCCGTCAACCAAGTTGGAGCGAGTGATGGACGAGTACATACAGACGCTTCGGGAGGTTCTCACCATATGCTTCTCCGCAATGGCAGTTGGCATGCCGAAGTGCACGGTCTAAAGATGTCTTCAGGGAGGAGTGTTGCAGGGAGGACTGACCGCAAGCCAACGGGCCGCTTCGGGTACGAGGCGCCTAACGGAATACGAAGGGACTTCCCACTTCCCGGTAACGGCATCAAGTGCCAAGATTGGTTCTGGAAAGTCAATCTAAAACCTTTTTGAAGGAGAAGTCCTTAGAGCCAAGATTACACGAGTTGGCGCCGATCTGGCAA
>JANPNJ010000528.1:0-3617 GCA_031427395.1 Burkholderiales bacterium | reverse complement strand
AAACTTCCCAACGCCAACACGGACAATCCGGCATCAATGGTGCCCCCGGACAAGTTGGCGCAGGTTCGGTTGGCCGTGGCCATCAAGGCACGAATTTGTTTGGTCGGGCTCACATAGATCATGTCCGCCGCGCCGTCACCGTTCAGGTCAGTGGCACCCAACAACGTCCAATTAAGCGGTGCGCCGCCACGCTTCCTGACCTGGGTCACGCCGCTGCCATTGGTAAACCAGATGTACGACACGCCGGTGTCGTCGATGTTGCCGCTGTTGCCGGTAAAGCGCCACACCAGGTCGCCTTTGCCATCACCATCAAGGTCACCCACCGCCTCCACCTGCCACAAGGTACGGACATTGCGCAGTGTCTTTGGCAGACTGGGATTAAACGCCGTCCAAATGCGTGCCTCGCCGGAATCGCCCTGCGCCATGTTGAGCATGACCAAATCCGAGCGACCCTGGCTGTCGAGATCGACTGCCGCCATCACCCGATAACTTGCTCCAGGATCGGCGATGGACTGCCAGTTGATGCGCGTGCCAACCAATCTTCCCGCGAGCATCGCGCCAGTGACGGAGCGCACCACAATTTCCCCACGTCCATCACCATCCATATCCACTCCACCCCGCTGCAACAGCCGTGACGCCACACCCGGCTCTGAGCCAACGAGACTGATCTTCACGCTGTCAACAAAAAACGAAGTGATCTCCGACCTATCCATGCTGGCGCGAAACACCAGCCTTACCGCGCGCCCCTTGAATGCGCTGACATCCACATCCGCGCTTTTGATCCAGGCGCTGGTTTTGTCCAGGTTTGACAATCTGGCGACGGTCACAAGAACTTGTGCGGTGACGGCATCCACCACCTCGACTGTCAGCGTGTCATAGGCTGACGCCAGTGTTTCAGCAGTGCGAATGCTGTACCAAAAACTCAACTGCGCGCTGGTGATATTGCCGGGAATGTTGATGGGTTGGGTCAGCGTATCGGTGCCGGCGTTGTATCCCGCCAACCAGGCATAACCCACACCGGTGCGCGCGGCCACACCAGGGTCGGCGCCGATGATGCCGTATCCGCCGGTAGAGGCTTCCTGCCAGGATTCGCTGCCTGACTCGAATTCGCCGTTTTTGACAATCGACGAATCCAGTGTCGCCGCCGCCTGCGTGACCGATACCACTTGACCGGCGATGGTGGCGGAGCCAATACGCGCGGATGGCGTGGTGTTTTCCGCCGCTGACAAACGCACCTCGGCGCTGCCGGTGCCACTGCCCGCACCCGACACGCTGAGCCAGGCGGTGGTGGACACCGCCGACCAGTTGCAGCCTGTGGTCGGGTTGGTGGTGACAGTGAACGAAAGTGTCGAAATGGTGCTGCCGATGTTTTGCGAAAGCGGTGCGACCTGATACGTGCAGGTCGATCCCACCACCGCGAGCGTGACATCATCGACAAAAAAACTGGTTGGGTTGGATACATCCATCGTTGCCGAGAACACCAGGCGGATGGTTTGGCCGCGAAAGGCAGTCAAATCATACGCCGGGGTCTGAATCCATCCCGTGGTGGCGTTGGCATTGGAAAATGATCCGAGCGTGGTGATGCGCGCGCCGGTGACGCTGTTGTGCACCGCCACGGTCATGACATCGTAGGGTGTGGTGGTGGCACCTTCCGAGGTGGTGATGGTGGTCCAGAACCGCACATTCACCGACGCCGCATTGGCCGGCACCGTGAACGTTTGCGAAAGCGTATCCGTGCCGTTGTCATATCCGCCAAGCCAGGCCATCCAATAACCAGTGCGCGCACGCGCCGGATCGTTGTACAGAAGTTGTGACCCCTGTTCGGTCCAGACCGTGCGCCCCTGTTCAAAATCACCGTTGGCGATGCCAGTGGCGGCGGCACCGGCGGCGGCCTGAGTTACGGTCACGGTCTGGCGTCCCGCCGTGATGGTACCGGTACGCACGCTGGCTGCGGTATTGGCGGCGGTGCTGTAGGTGATCGACGCGGAGCCCGTGCCGGATGTTGGCGGGCTGATGCTGATCCAACTGGCGCTGGTTTCAGCGACCCACGCGCAGGTGCTGCCGGCTTCCAATCGAAAATTGGCGCTGCCGGCGGCGGCGGGAGCCGATTGGCTGGAGGGATACACGGCGTAGCTGCATGTCCCGCTTTGCGTGATGGCGTGTGACTGGCCGGCAATCGACAGGGTCGCGGTACGCGCGGTGGCGGCGGTGTTGGGTGAAACCGAGTAGGAGATGGTCGATGTGCCGATGCCGGACGTGGGTGACAGGAACGTCAGCCATGCCCCCGCACCGCTCCAACTGCCGCTCGGTGCCACACTCCATGTGCAAGCGGCACCCGTGGTAATCGACAATGTCGCGCTTCCCGATCCGGACGAAAACGTCTGTGACGCGGACGATAATGCATAGGTGCAGGAGCCGCCCGCCTGCGTCACAGAAAATATCTGCCCGCCGATGGTCAAGGATCCGCTGCGTGCGCCGCTGCCGGTGTTGGGCGCGACACTGTAGCCAATATTGGCCGTGCCGGTGCCAGAGCCTGGCGATACGGTTATCCACGACGCGTTGCTGGTTACGCTCCACGCACAGGTTGATCCGGCTGTCACCTGCACACTGCCGGATCCGCCGGCGACACTTACCGATGCACCCGACGAACCCAGCGCATAGCTGCAACTGGTTGACGAGGTGGGCTGGATATTGACAAATGCGCGCTGGGTGCTGGCAATCCAGTTGTTGCCTCCCGCCGCCCAATCGTTGGAAATATCGTAGAACGCATTGGCAAAACCACCCCATCCCATGTTCACCTGCACCAGGTTAGTCACACCCGTTTGGTACCCATCAACGACCACCGCATGGCCACCGCTGCTGGTTCGCATGCTGAACAAAATCGGGCGCGGGGGATTGGCATCAAGCTCGGCCTGTATGGTTTGGAAAAACACCGCCGAAGATACGGCGCTGCGGGTAACCGTGCGGATACCCGTGCGGAATTTGAAATATTGTGGAAACACCGTGGCCACATCATCAGTCACGGCACCTGAGCCGCCGGTCGAGCCACAACCATAATTCATGCGAAACGCCACGCCGACATGTTGCATCAGGCGTGCGACGGAATCGATTTGCGCGGATGAGCTGGTCGAACCCAGTGACGCAGGCATGGCCGACCAGTTGTATGCAAAATCATAGTTTGCCGACAACGTTTGTCCCTGCCAGGTGTATGACGACGCGCCGGTGCCGCGATCCGGCCAATTCCAGTATTTCAGAATCTGCGCCGCTGCCGTGGCCACACAGCCGGTGACGGTGTGCGCGCAACCCGACGCGGCGGGCGTATAAAGGTTGTAGGTATACGGCGCACGATTCTCACCTTGATTCCACGAAGTGCGCAACAACGGTCCGAGCTTCTCGGCTTTCAAGTTCACACCGTCGAGCGCGCCGACCTTTTCATTGATACCCGGCAGCAAGGGCTGGAAGACATCCACCTCCCGGTCAAAAAAAGCCCAGGCACGCGCGGCAGGGGATTCATCACGAAGGCGCGCGGCCAGGCTCTCATCCGCAACCTGCTGCAACTCCGTGAGGCGTTCGGCAGTGGCCTGCAAGCGAATTTTTGTCTCCGGGAGTATCCACGA
>JANPNJ010000527.1:0-11791 GCA_031427395.1 Burkholderiales bacterium | reverse complement strand
CCGCAGCGCCAACACCACCCCCGGCAACAAGCTGGGGGGGTTGTCCAACATTGTGGAAAAGGCGATGGGCTCAATCGTCAAATCCGGTGGCGCACCGATTGCGGGGTGTCTCGCGCCTGGCGAAAAGCTCAAACAAAAAGGCCTGATCTTCGCCGCCACCCCGGCCAGTGATTTTATTTGCGGCACCTTGCAGGTCGCGGCGGGCATGAACCTGCATGTGTTCACCACCGGCCGCGGCACGCCTTATGGATTGGCGATGGTGCCGGTCATCAAAGTGGCGACCCGCAGCGAACTGGCGCATCGCTGGCATGACCTGATGGACATCAATGCCGGCACCATCGCCGATGGCACCGCCAGCATTGAGGAAGTCGGCTGGGAAATGTTTCACTTGATGCTGGAGGTCGCCAGCGGCCGCAAAAAAACCTGGGCCGAGCAGTGGAAATTGCACAATGCGCTGGTGTTGTTCAACCCCGCGCCGGTGACTTGAACCGGCAGACTTCAAGCCGGATTGATCTGCACATGGCCGCGCTGCCATAAATCATGCAACACCGCCCGCGCGGTGGCGGATGCGGATTTTGCGTTTGAAGCATCGAGTTTTCTGGTATTGGCCAGCTGGGCAAATATCCGCCGGTCGGCTTTGGCAATGGACAGCGATTCGCCGTTCATGAAAAATTTCCCCTGGTCAAATGCGTCATACAAAAGCCGCGAGCGTAAATCCAGCGTGACACCAGTGGCCAACACAGAGCGTGTGAATGCGGACAGTGACAGGTGGGTTTCCGGCGGCGCAAAAGTCACATGCGATTTGGGCTGCGATAAATAACGGCCGATGAAATCGTTCAAGGCGTTGTCCTCTGTGGCGTCCGCCATGCAGTCGGTGAGAATGCCGCCGAACGCAGCCTGCAACGGCAGGTCGATTGCCGCAGTGTTGTTGGCGTCGGTGGCAAGGCGTGCAGGGTCGGCAAAACGCCCGCTGATGCTAATCCGGTCGCGCAAATCATCGAGAAAGGCATCGAGCAATTCCTGGTGGGACGGCGCACGAAAACCGATGGACCAGGTGACACAATCATCGGTCGCGGCCACGCCGTGATGGGCGAACGAAGGCGGCAAATACAGCATGTCACCTTCGTCCAGCACCCACTCCTGCTCGGCATGGAAGCGTTGCAGGATTTTCAGCGGCATGTCCGGCTTGAGCGCCAGATCCTGCTTCGACGAAATCTGCCAGCGACGCTGGCCTGTGCCTTGCAGCAAAAAAACATCATATGAATCAACGTGCGGGCCGACACCGCCGCCCGTGTTGGCATAACTCACCATCAAATCATCGACACGGGATTGCGGCAGGAAATCAAAATGCGCGAGCAGCGTGTGTGCCTCGTGTGAAAAATGTTGTGTGTCCTGGATCAGCACCGTCCATTTGCTTTGCGCATCCTTGGCGAGCGCGGAAAACACGCCGCGCTTGAACGGCCCGTGGTCTAGTTGCCATTGGCCGCCGGCATGGGTGATCAAGCGGCTCTCGGCTTCGTCGTAGCCCGCCAGCCGCAATATCTCGGCCTTGGTCAGCGGCGCGAATTTTTTTGGAAAAGCGGCGCGCACCAGCAGCGGCTTTTTTTGCCAGTATTCATCGAGAAAATGTTGGGCGCTGATGTTGCCCAGTTGCGGCAGCAATTGGTTTTTTCCCGGCGCGGGTGGTGGGGCGGATTTTTTCATTTTGTCGCGTAAATTATTTTTCTGGAAAGTGTTGCATTGCAAATTTGAATTTGGATTAGAATCAATCAGAATTTCTTTTCGTCACCGTCACCATCACCACCACGCCATCCAACCACAGACCAAACCAATCCATGTTACAAGTCGGTGTCACCGCCCCCTCATTCGAATTGCCCGATGCCAGCATGGAGATGATCCGGCTGGCGTCGTTTCGCGGCAAGAAAAATGTGGTGCTGTATTTTTATCCCCGCGATGGTGCGCCGGTCTGCACCAAAGAGGCGATTGATTTTTCCGACCATGAGGACAGTTTTGCCGAATGTAACACTGTTGTGTTCGGCGTTTCGCGGGATGATTGCATGGTGCATGAGGAATTCCGCGACAAACACGGCATTTCGCTGTCGCTGTTGTCGGATTGCGAGTGCGAGGTCGCGCGCCAGTACGAAGTGCTGATGGAGCAGGCCACAGCCATTGCCGACGGCAATGGTGGCTATGGCAAAGCTGTGCGCCAGGCGGTGCGGCGCTGCACGTTTGTCATCGACAAAAAAGGCGTGGTGCGGCACATATTGCTCGATCAAAATCCGCGCGAACATGTGCGTGATGTGCTGAAACTTGCGCGACAACTGCACGGCCATTAAAATACGCCCTGCGCGGCGGTTATCGCCGCTTTTTTTATTTCCTCATTTTCACCTCCACACATCATGCCATTGATCGCAAAAGACACGGTTGTCACCCTTACCTACGACTTGACCGACAGTGATGGCGAAGCCATCGAATCCAACGGAACCCTCGCCTATTTGCACGGCGGCTACGACGGTGTGTTTCCAAAGGTCGAGGCAGGGCTCGTCGGCAAGACGGTCGGCGGCGAGTTGTCCATTTCGCTCGACCCCGAGGATGCCTTTGGTGATTACGATGAAAACCTGATCCGCATGGAGCCCGCTTCGGTGTTCCCCCCCAATCTGGAAGTTGGCATGCAATTTGAAGGCGTGCCGCCCGGCGAAGACGATGACCGCTGGGTCGTTTACACCGTCACCGACATCGCTGACGGGCAGGTGGTGGTTGACGGCAATCATCCGCTGGCCGGTGAGCGGCTGCTGTTCAAATGTGTCATCGCCGACATCCGCGCCGCCACCGCCGAGGAAAAATCCCATGGCCACCCCCACGGCGCGCACGGCGTGCATCACTGAGCACGCGTGTTGCCGGACTGACGACTCAGGTGATATTGCTGTCGTCCATATTTCTGACTGCTGAGTAAATATGCAGGCTAGGGTGTTTCCGGCGAAGCGCTGCCCGCGACAAAATTGCCTGAGGCAATAGAAAACAGCGCCGCGCGGTTGGCCGGATCCACAGTGATGCGCAGCCAATTGACATTAGGCGTGCCATAGCCTTCCACCCTGGTCACATTGCGGATGACGCGTTTGTCAATCGGGCTTTGGTAAGGACGGTCTATGCGATGCTGGTGGCTGTCGCCGTGCGCAAACAAGATGGGCTTGCCGAGCGCGACCGCCTCCGCCTCAAACGCCCGCAGAAACGGCATGAATGCCGATTTCGCCACCTGGTCGGGTGTGGACTCAAAGCCCGGATTGGCCTGCAAAAAAATCGCCAGACCGGCGATGTCGCCACGCCGCGCGCGCGCGACCGCTGTTTTCAGCCACGCAATATTGGCTCGGGTGCGCAGCGCCTGTTCGGCATCGCTGGCGGCGTCAAAGCCAACATTGTCATTGCTGCCCTGGACGTTTACAGTGGCAAACACCACGCCGCCATGTACCCACATTGCATTTTCCCGGTAACGAGACAGCACGGCATCGGCCTTGAATGTTTCAGACTGGCGGGTGAGCCGGAACGGGTTTTTGCCGAGCGAGAAATCGTTCTCGAAAAATATCTCGCGTAGTTTTTCCAGCCGCGCCAAGGGATCCATCGCACCATTGGTCGGGCGGCGGCAATCCACCCAATCGTTGTCGCCAGTGGTGTAAATGAAGGCGTGCACGGAACGGTTGAATTGGTCCCGGCGATGCGTAAAAAGCGCGTCGGTGCAGGGTGCGTTGGATCCGGCCTTGAAATCGCCGACGTGCACCACAAAGGCGAGCGGCTCGCGGCTGATGGCGTCAAGCATGGGCGGAAAATGTGTTTCCTCAAATTGGTTGTATTGCAAATCACCAATCATCGCAAACGCGAACCTGCTTTTGTCGTGCGCGGGCGGCACAAAGGCACAGCCGGCCAGACACAGCAGCAGGGCGGCCGCAAATAATTTGCGGGAAAAATTACTTCTCATTGGACAAATCACGTTTGAGTTGATACAACAATTCGAGCGCCTCGCGCGGGCTCATTTCATCCGGCCTCGCATCGCGCAGATTATCGAGCACGGGGTGGGATTCAATATCGTGTGGCGGTGGCGGGGTGGCCAGGAACAAATCGGCCTGCTGGCGTGCGTGCCCGTGCAATGACGAGGCTTCCAGCTCATTCAATTGTTTTCTTGCGGCTTTCACCACGCCGCGCGGCACGCCCGCCAATTGCGCCACCTGCAAACCGTAGCTTTGATTGGCGGGGCCCGCTTCGAGCTTGTGCAAAAAAACAATTTTGTCTTTTGCCTCGACCGCGTCCAGATGCACGTTTGCCAGATTGGGCAATTCGGCATTCAAGCGCGTCAATTCAAAATAATGGGTGGCAAACAAAGTGTAGGCGCGCGAAGTTTCGGCCAGGTGTTTGGCAATCGCATAGGCGAGTGACAGCCCGTCAAAGGTCGAGGTGCCGCGGCCGATTTCATCGATCAGCACCAGGCTGTCCTTGGTTGCGGTATTCAGAATCGCGGCGGCTTCGGTCATCTCCACCATGAAGGTCGAGCGCCCGCCGGCCAGATCATCGGATGCGCCGATGCGTGTCATGATGGCGTCAATATTGCCGATGGCGGCGTGGTCGGCCGGCACAAACAAGCCGGTGTGCGCCAGCAACACAATCTGCGCCACCTGCCGCATGTAGGTGGATTTGCCGCCCATGTTGGGTCCGGTGATCAGCAGCAACTGGCGCGAGCGCGACAAATCACAATCGTTGGGAATAAAGCTGCCGACCTGGCTCTCGACCACCAGATGCCGCCCGCCGGTGATAAACAGCCGGTCATCATGGATGAAGGTCGGCGCGACCAGCTTCAGTGCCGCCGCATTGATGCTGTTGGCGCAAACCACATCGACTTCCGCCGTGGCGCGCGCCAGCGCATGCAGAGTCTCGATGTGTGGCGCGAGGGTGGTGAGAATTTGCTCATACAAAAATTTCTCGCGTTGCAGCGAACGCTCTCCTGCCGACAGCGCCTTGTCCTCAAAGGCCTTGAGTTCCGGCGTGATAAAACGCTCGGCGTTTTTCAGTGTCTGGCGGCGGCGGTAATCGTCTGGTGTCTTGTCGAGCTGGCCTTGCGAAATTTCGATGTAAAAACCATGCACGCGGTTGTATTCGACGCGCAGGTTGGCGATGCCGGTGCGCGCGCGTTCGCGTGCTTCGAGGTCGAGCAAAAAATGTGAGGCGTTGGATTGCAGGCCGCGCAGTTCATCGAGATCGGCATCAAAGCCGTCGCGGATCACGCCGCCGTCACGCACCATGTTGGCGGGCTCGTCGGCAATCGATTGGGAAAGATAAGCAAACACGGGCGTTTCCAGCAACAATGCTTCCAAAATCCGCACCAGTGCTTGATTATGAATATTTTTCAGTAGCGCCGTCAAAGTCGGCAATGTCGCCAGTGCCGCACGCAACGCGGCCAGATCACGCGGCCGCGCACTCTTCAGCGCGATGCGTGTGACGATGCGCTCGATGTCCGCCCATTCGCGGATGATGGCGTGGATGGGTTTGGCAATCGGTGCCACCGCCTCGCTCATGGCATGACGCTGAAGAATGGCGGCATGATCCCGCAGTGGCTGGTGCAGCCACTCGCGCAGCCGCCTGGCACCCATGGCGGTGGCGGTGGTGTTGAGAATGGAAAAGAGGGTTGGCGCCGGTTCACCGCGCAGTGTTTCGGTGATTTCCAGATTGCGGCGGGTGGCGGCATCCATGCGGATAAACGCATCATCGCGCTCGACAATCAGGCCGGTGACATGTGGCAGGCTGGCGCGATCCGTGGCGCGCTGGGTTTGCTGCACATATTGCAACAGCGCCCCGGCGGCGGCGAGTGCGGCGTGCATGCCATCGACGCCGAAGCCGGCCAAATCACGGGTGCCGAATTGTTTGGTCAACAGTTTGACGGCGGTGCCCACATCAAATTGCCAATCGGCCATGCGGCGGATGACCATGCGTTTGTCCGCCATCAATTCCGCCAATGCGTCGGGCACAATCAATTCCGCCGCCCCGATGCGCTCCAGCTCGGAGAACAACGCCGCGCGCGGGATTTCACGCACCGAAAATTGGCCGCTCGCCAGCGACAGCGCGGCCACGCCAAACACATTGTTGATGCCAAAAACCGCCGCGACCGGCACATCGCGTTCGCTCGGCATGAGCGCGCTGTCGGTGAGTGTGCCGGGGGTGATGATGCGTGTCACCGCGCGTTCCACCGGGCCCTTGCCGGTGACTTCGCCGACCTGCTCGCAGATCACCACCGACTCGCCCAGCTTCACCAGTTTGGCCAGATACTGCTCGACCGCGTGGAACGGCACCCCCGCCATTTTGATCGGATTGCCCGCCGAGGTGCCGCGTGTGGTTAGGGTGATGTCGAGCAGCCGCGCGGCCTTCACCGCGTCATCAAAAAACAGCTCGTAAAAATCCCCCATGCGATAAAACATGAGGGTGTCGGGGTGTTCGGCCTTGATGCGCAGGTACTGCTGCATCATGGGCGTGTGGCTGGCGAATTCGGTTTGCGGCGCGGTCATGTTGTCCCGGCCCATTTCAAAATCCGCGCACGGTCAATCCATTGGCTTTCGCGTTGCGTGCCAGATTGGCGTCCGCAGTGGCGATGCCCGTCACATTGGCATCCAGCGCCGCCGCCAGATGCAGCGCGTCACCGGCGCGCAGGCCGCTGCGACTGTTTCTGGTCAGCCGGGCGGCGGTCTGGAACACATCGGCATCCACCCGCATGACATGCAGCCCGGTTTGCGTGAACGCAAAAAAATTATTCCATGCCGTATCGGCTTGCCGTTTGTTGATTTCCGCGCGGCGCACTTTGATGGACAGCGCGCTGGCAAATTCTGTCACCAACCAGTCGGAGGTAACCAGCTTGTCACCACTCTGCGCAAGCCACGCCTCCACCGCCTCGCTGATCGGCTCGGGGACAAAAAGCGGGATTGCCGCGCTGGTGTCAAGGTACATCATCAATAACGATCTTCGCGGCGCATGGCTTCAACAGTCGCGGTGGTCATGGGCATGGCGGCGCGTGATTTGCGGATTTTTTTCAGGAATGCGACTTTGTCAAACGACTGCGCGGCGACCAAGGTGATGGCACCGGCCGGATTGATGGTTGCCTCCAGGTTGTCGCCCTCGGCCAGCCGGGCATTGCGGATGTACTCGGCGGGCAGCCGCACGGCAAGGCTGTTGCCCCACTTGGCGATGTGTAATTTCATGACAAACCCCACAATGTATATCAACGTATATACATGTTAACACAATCTGGAAAAACATGGGTGGTGCTGGTGCCAAATGCAAGACTACGCGGCTATTTTTGCGCCTGGATCACCGCCAGCATCGGCGCGAACACTTTTGGTGTGCCGCACACCAGGTTGCCGTCATGCAGCCAATTGCTTTCGCCCTTGAAATCGGCAATCAAGCCGCCGGCCTCTTGCACCATCAAGCCGCCCGCCGCCACATCCCAGGCACTCAATCCTGTTTCCCAGAAACCATCGAAGCGGCCACAGGCCACATAGGCCAGATCCAGTGCGGCGGAGCCCGGCCTGCGGATGCCCGCGGATTTTTGTGTCATCTCCTTGAAGACAGCCAGGTAGCGGTCGAAGTTGGCGAATTCCTTGTACGGAAAACCGGTGCCGAGCAGCGCGTCCTTGAGGTAGAGGGTTTTGGAAACCCGCATGCGCCGGTCATTCAAAAACGCGCCGCCGCCGCGTGAGGCGGTGAAGAGATCATTGCGCACGGGGTCAAATATCACGCCATGCTGCACCACGCCTTTCAAGGCCAGCGCAATCGACACACAGTAATGCGGGAAGCCATGCAAAAAATTGGTGGTGCCGTCGAGGGGATCGATAATCCATTGGTATTCGGATTGGGCACCGCTGACACCGGACTCCTCCGCCAGAATGCTATGCTGCGGATAGGCCTCCTTGAGCACCTGCACGATGGCCTGTTCGGCGGCGTGATCGACTTCCGAAACATAATCGTTTTGGCCCTTTTGCGAGACCGTGAGCTTGTCGAGATCAAACGAGGCGCGGTTGATGACGGAGCCGGCGCGGCGCGCCGCTTTGACGGCGATGGTGAGGATGGGATGCATGGCAAATTGTCCGCCGCAGGAGTGAATTGCGGCCAAGAGCTGGGGAAGGGTGTGATTTTACTATGAGCGATGTGCTTGAGCCTGCAATTGGCCTGGAAAAATTAAACCGGGTGCGTGTGGTGCTGGTGGAAACCTCGCATCCGGGCAATGTCGGCAGTGCCGCGCGGGCGATGAAAACCATGGGATTGTCTGAGCTGGTGCTGGTCGCCCCGCGCCTGGGGGCACCGCACCAAGCACCCGAAGCCGTGGCGCTTGCCGCAGGTGCGGCGGATGTGCTGGCGGCGGCCAAGGTAGTGCCGACGCTGGACGCCGCCTTGCACGATGTCACCTTTGCCATTGGCTTCACCGCCCGCCGCCGTGATTTGAGTCACCGCCATGTGGCACTGCGCGAGGCGGCGGGCTTGGCCATGGCCGAGCTTTCTGCCACACCGCCAGTCAATGTTGCGCTGGTGTTTGGCAACGAGGCGATGTGTTTGGCCAACGAAGATGTGGATCGCTGCCAATTGTTGGCGGCCATTCCCGCCAATCCAAATTATTCGTCGCTGAATCTGGCGCAGACGGTGCAGGTCGCCGCCTATGAAATGATGATGGCGGCGCATGTCTTTACGTTTGCGCCTGATGTGGAGCGGGCGGCGGCGAGTGTCGGTGAAGTCGAAGCCTTGATGCGACATTTTGAATCCATGGCGGTTGAAGCAGATTATCTCGACCCGGCAACGCCAAAACGATTCATGACCCGAATGCGCCGCCTGTTTACCCGCGCCAAACTGGAGCCGGAGGAGGTGGCGATGTTGCGTGGGTTGCTGGCGTCAACGCAAAAAACCAGGCGCATGTAAGTAGTCGAAGTAATTGCAGAACCCGATTCGCCCGTAAAATCCAACCATGTTCACCCAACTCAACGAAGACATTGATTCGGTTTATGCCCGCGATCCCGCCGCCCGCAACTGGTGGGAGGTGCTGACGTGTTATCCCGGCATGCACGCCATCTGGCTGCACCGCTGGTTGTCCGCGCCGCTGTGGCGCGTGGGACTGAAATGGCTGGGGCGGCTCGCCTCGCATGTGGCGCGATTGTTTACCGGGGTGGAAATCCATCCGGGCGCGACCATCGGGCGGCGGGTGTTTATTGACCACGGCATGGGCATTGTCATCGGCGAAACCGCCGAGATCGGGGACGACTGCACGCTGTATCACGGCGTCACACTGGGCGGGGTGGCGTGGAACAAGGGCAAGCGCCATCCGACCCTGGCGCGGGGTGTGACGGTCGGCGCGGGCGCGAAAATTTTGGGGCCCTTCACGGTGGGCGAAGGCGCGCGTATCGGCTCGAATTCGGTGGTGGTCAAGGAAGTGCCGCCGGGCGCGACCGTGGTGGGCATTCCGGCGCGCATTGTCGAGGGTATCAGCGGTGAGGCCGGCCATGCCTTCTCCGCCTACGCCGTCACTACCAATGAAAATGATCCGCTGAATGCCATCCTCAAAACGCTGGCGGCTCGTTCCGACAAAAGTGACGCGACCATTGAGGCACTGTTGGCGCGGATCGCCACGCTGGAGCAGGAAAATAAAAACAAAGTCTAATACTGGCGAGCGTTTCCAGACATTTTTTGCCGAAACAGCACACCAATAAACGACTTTTCAATTTTATCTCCTAGTAAGTAACACAGGCCAATAGTTGAATAGTTGAATAGTTGATTAAAACACTCAAGTAATTTATACTTGAGTGAATTAGTTGGTTATTACGTTGTCCCAATTGTTGTATCCGCACACCACTTTTTCCACAGGTGATTTATGCGACTGACCACCAAAGGCCGTTTTGCCGTGACCGCGATGCTCGATCTGGCGCTGCACGCCCGGACGGGCCCGATCACGCTGGCCAACATCGCCGAGCGGCAAAAAATTTCGTTGTCGTATCTGGAGCAGTTGTTTGCCAAGCTGCGGCGCGGCGCATTGGTCGAGTCGGTGCGCGGGCCCGGCGGCGGCTACATGCTGGCGCGGCCGACTGACCAACTGTCGGTGGCCGACATCATCATCGCGGTGGAAGAGTCCATCGACTCGCGCCAATGCGAGGGCAAACAAAATTGTCACGGTGAAGCCGGCCCGAAACGCCGCTGCATGACCCACGACCTGTGGGAAAGCCTCAACGACAATGTGCTTCAATTTTTGGCCGGCGTGACACTTTCGGAGCTGGTGCAAAAACAGCAGGGCCAGGCGGCGGTGGTGCCGATCCGGGCGATCAAAAACCGCTTTGGCAAATCCACCAAGGCGCAAGCCGCCGCCAACGTGGTTTGAACGAGCCAAGCCAATTTTCAGGAAACTCCGCACATGAAACAACCCATTTATCTCGACTACTCCGCCACCACGCCGGTTGATCCGCGCGTGGCCGCCAAGATGATTCCGTATCTGACCGAGTCATTCGGCAATCCCGCCTCGCGCAGCCACAGCTATGGCTGGGCGGCCGAGGAAGCGGTTGAACAGGCACGTATGGAGGTGGCCAAATTGGTCAATTGCGACGACAAGGAAATTGTCTTCACTTCGGGTGCCACCGAATCGATCAACCTTGCCTTGAAAGGTGCCGCGCAGTTTTACAAAACCAAAGGCAAACACATCATCACGCTCAAGACCGAGCACAAGGCCACGCTCGACACTTTCCGCGAGCTGGAGCGGCAGGGCTTTGAAGCCACCTACCTTGATGTGCAGGAAAACGGTCTCATTGATTTGGAAGCATTCAACGCCGCGCTGCGTCCTGACACCATCCTGGATTCGATATTGCTGGTGAACAATGAAATCGGCGTGATCCAGCCGATTGCCGGCATCGGTGAAATTTGCCGCGCGCGCGGTATCATTTTTCACGTCGATGCCGCGCAGGCCACCGGCAAGATGCCCATTGACCTGCAAGCGCTCAAGGTTGATCTGATGAGTTTTTCCGCACACAAAACCTACGGCCCCAAAGGCATCGGCGCGCTGTTTGTGCGGCGCAAGCCGCGGGTGCGGCTGGAGGCGCAAATGCACGGCGGCGGGCACGAGCGCGGCTTTCGCTCGGGCACGCTGGCCACGCACCAGATTGTCGGCATGGGCGAGGCGTTTCGCCTGGCGCGGCTGGAAATGGCCACCGAGAGCGAGCGCATCCGCATGCTGCGCGACAAGCTGCTGCATGGCGTCAAGGACATGGAGGAAGTGTATGTCAACGGCGATCTTGAACATCGTGTGCCGCATAATCTCAATGTCAGTTTTAATTATGTCGAGGGCGAATCGCTCATCATGGGCATCAAGGAACTGGCCGTGTCATCCGGCTCGGCGTGTACCTCGGCGTCACTGGAGCCTTCGTATGTGTTGCGCGCATTGGGGCGCAACGACGAAATGGCGCATTCGTCCATCCGTTTTTCCATTGGCCGCTACACCACCGAGGCTGATATTGATTTTGCCATCGGCTTGATGAAAGAACGCATCGGCAAGCTGCGCGACAAGTCGCCACTGTGGGAAATGTTCAAAGACGGCATTGACGTAGGCAAGGTGCAGTGGGCGGCGCACTGAACGACTAGGCGACTAAGCGATTGCGATTGGCGAAACGAAACACCAGGAGAAACATCATGGCATACAGCACAAAAGTACTCGATCATTATGAAAACCCGCGCAATGTCGGCTCGTTCGGCAAGGACGAAGACGGCGTGGCCACCGGCATGGTGGGCGCACCCGCCT
>JANPNJ010000526.1:0-2232 GCA_031427395.1 Burkholderiales bacterium | reverse complement strand
CCATGCGGCCGGGATCACGCTGCTCGATGGCGGCGTGTGCGCCGTGGGCATTGAGTCCACCATTGTTGATTTTTCGCGTGGCACGCCGGTGTTGCTGCGCCCTGGTGCCATATCGGCGGATGAAATTTTCGCGGTCATTGGGGTGATGCCGCTTGGCCGCGATGCCGCAGCCGAAAATACGCCAAGGGTGGCGGGCGACAAGGCCGCGCACTACGCGCCGCGCACGCCGCTGCGGTTGTTGCCGGCCGAGTTGGTGTTCACTGAGGTGGATGCCATGTTGACAAGCGGCAAGCGGGTGGCGGTGCTGGCCTTCACGGCCAAGCCAAAAGTCAAACCGTCCGCCGTCGGCGTCGGTGTGCGCAATGCGCGAACCCTGTTGTGGGTGCAGGCGCCTGACCATTCCGCCGACTACGCGCGTGATCTTTATGCCAATTTGCGCACGCTCGATGCGGCCGGCACCGCGGTGATATTGGTGGAAGCGCCGCCGGTTGGGGTGGCGTGGGATGCGGTCAATGATCGGTTGCGGCGGGCGGCGGTGGGATTGGAGAAATAATTAATTTGTGCAAATGAAGCGCGACGCCACCGCCTGTCATTCCGAACGCAGTGAGGAATGACAAAATTAATTGCGGAGCCTTATCTCGGCATCGCAACGCCCGGCAACACCGGCAACAACACCGATGACGCTTCCGCCCCGCCGCGAAACACCCGCTGTGTGGCCTTCACATAATCGCTGGCCCGCGCCTCGGGGATGCGCATAAAGGTCTGCGGGTTGCGATCCACCAGCGGAAACCAGGATGACTGAATTTGCACCATGATGCGATGCCCGCGGCGGAAGGTGTGCAACACATCGGGCAGGGCGAATTCTATTTTCTCAACCTGGTTGGGCACCATCGGTGATGGCGTGACAAAACTCTTGCGGAATTTCGCGCGGAACGGCTCGCCGCGGATCAATTGCTGGTAGCCGGCCATCTGCTGGCGCGGCACCGGCACATCGCGTGGTGGTGCGGTGGGCGCGGCGGGGCTGCCAGCGTTTTCGGCGTTCAGCTCAGAAGGATAAACGTCGATCAACTTCACCACAAAATCACTGTCGGTGCCGCTGGTGGAAACAAACAGGCGCGGGGTGACGGGCCCGGCGATGGTGATGTCTTCCTCCAGTACCTCACTCTGATACACCAGCACATCGGTGCGTGAGGCGGCGAAGCGTTGGTCGCCCACCACATATTCCTGCGGCACATTGATCGACACGGCGGTGGTGTAGGGCACCGGCTTGGCGGGGTCGCTGACATATTCGTCAAACGATTTTGCGCTGTCCGCCGTCCAGCCCAGCTTGCCACCGGCTTTGAAATAAAGCGTTTTGTTTTGCGCGGCGGCAGGCGGCCATTGCGGATATTGCCGCCACACATTGGTGCCGGTTTCAAACACATTGGCTTCCGCGATTTTGCTGTCTTTGTCTTTGAGATGTTTTTCAAAAAACGGCAGCAGGATGTTTTTGCGATAGTGATCAACCGTTTTCGCACCAAAGTCGATGTGGCCGATTTTTGCGCCGTCATGCCGCAGCCAGCCGCCGTGCGCCCACGGTCCCATCACCAGGCTGTTGAAAATGCCCTTGTTGTTTTTGCCGATCTCACGAAATGTTTTTAATGGCCCCACCGGGTCTTCGAGATCGTACCAGCCGCCGACAGTGAGCACCGCGGTTTTGATGTTTTTGAGGTGGCGCGAGATGTCGCGCGGCTGCCAGTAATCGTTGTAGGTGTCGTTCTTCGCCTGTTCGGCAAACAGCGATTTTTTATCGCCCGACACCAGCTTGATGATGTCGGCCAGCGTGCCCGCCTGCAAATAAAATTGATAGCCATCCTGTGTGCCGTAATTAAAAGTCACACGATCCCGCGGCGGCAGGGTGGGCGTGTCCTGCTGTTTGAAATTGGCGTAGAAGCCGAAGTTGGATGCCAGCATGAAGGCACCATTGTGGTAGCTGTCGTCGCCCATGTAAAAATCAGTGATCGGTGCCTGCGGCGAGGCTGCTTTGATGGCGGGGTGGCCATCGATGATGCTGGCGGAAACATAAAACCCCGGATAGGAATTGCCCCAGATGCCCACCCGGCCATTGTGGTTCGGCACGTTTTTGCCGAGGAAACTGGCCTGTTGCTCGGCTCGCAAGGCGACGAGCCGCCGGTCACGCCCGGCGAGATTTGGGAAGAATTCGCCAAGGCCAAGGTTCATCCCGATCTTGGC
>JANPNJ010000525.1:0-1775 GCA_031427395.1 Burkholderiales bacterium | reverse complement strand
TTTTGTCTTCAAATTCCATTGCGACGGGTGTGCCGGCGTCGGCTGTGGTGGATGCCGTGGCGTGGATGAAATCACGGGCACAGGCCGTGGGCAAACCGTTGGATGTCAACCTGAGCCTTGGATCGTATTTTGGCGCGCGCGACGGCACATCCAATTATGAAACCGCGCTGTCGAATGCATCCGGTCCCGGCGTGATCCTGGTTGGCGCGGCGGGAAACGAAAGCGGCGATGCCATCCGCGCCATCGGCACCATTTCCCAGGGTGAAACCAAATCAGTCACGTTGAATTGGGCCAGCACGGTCACTAAAAACCAGGTGGTCGAGATGTGGTATCCCGGCACCAACCAGTACGCCATCAAAGTAACGGGGCCCGCAGCGGAATGTGGCACATTGACGTTTGTGGCTGCCGGTTCTACGCAGTCATTCAGCCCCGCATGCGGCACCATTGAGGTGTCATCAACGGCACCGCAGGTGAATAACGACGATCGGCAAATTGTGCTGGGCTTCACCATCAATCCCGCGAACGCCACGGGCTTTCATGGTGCCTGGACCATTGAAATCCAGGGTGTGGCGGTGAATGCGCCAAACACACCCTTTTCGATGATTTGTGCGGATGACGGCAGTGGCTTTCTGTTCACATCCAACACCGAGCCCGTTACCCGGTCGATTCTCACCGATACGGCTAGTGCCACGCGAGTCATCGCCGTGGCGTCCTACAACACCAATTACAACTGGCTGACAACCGGTGGGGTGGCAAACATTCCAGCCAATCATGGTCCACTCGGCGACGTTTCGGTTTTTTCGAGCCGGGGTCCGCGCCGGGATTGTTCCAATTTGGCTAAATGCCCAAAAGTGATGAAGCCTGACATCACTGCACCGGGTGCCATGATCATGGCCGCCCTGGGGGACGATGCCAAGCCTGTCACAGGCGATACCAAAGAGGAAGATGGCCGGCATGTGGCTTACAACGGCACCAGCATGGCAACGCCGCATGTCGCCGGGGCGATCGCGCTGATGTTGCAAAAAAATCCGAATTTGACACCCGAGGATGTCCGCCGCCTGCTCGCGCAAAACCGCCAAACCAATGCCTTTACAAACAACTTGCCGACTTTCAATCTGGCGTCACCATTGATGCCGGATACCCAAAACGATCATTGGGGATATGGCATTCTGGATATCAAGGCGGCCTATGATGCGACCACTGGTGTGGCACCGCCGCCGGTCGTGTCGCTCACACCATTGTCAACCCGTGGCGGCATTGACCTTGACGGCAACAACCGCAGTGCAATCGTATTGCGTTCCGGCGGCTCACAAATGTTGGCGGGAAGGCTCCTCAACAACCAGTTTCAATTCACACCTTTGGCGGATCCTGGTGCCAGCTTTCGTGTGGTTGGCATCGGCGACTTTGACGGCAACGGCAAATCCGACCTGGCCTTCCAGAACATCACACAGGGCGAATTCGGCGACGTGAAAATTTGGAAGGATTTTTCATCCGCAAATGAAGTGTTCTGGCGCCAGGTCAAACAAGTCTGGGATGTACAGGCTGTGGGCAACCTCGACGGCGACAGCTTCGGCGACCTGGTGTGGCGTTATGTTGCGACCGATCCACGCGATACCGGTGTGTCGTACGTCTGGTTCACCAACGGCAACGCGGTCACCCAGGTGCGCAAGCGTGGTGGTGCCCCGCTCAACTGGACACTGCTTGGCGCAATGGATATCAACGGTGACGGCGCGGCGGATATGATTTACATCAGTCCGGACGGGTTGGTGCGGGCA
>JANPNJ010000524.1:0-4669 GCA_031427395.1 Burkholderiales bacterium | reverse complement strand
CCCCTGGCGAGCATTTTTTGCGCGCGCTCGAGTTCAATCTGGCGATAGTGTTCCGCCTTGCCGCGCAATTGCTGGATCACCGGCACCGCGTTGCGCTCGGTGAGCCAATGCATGAATTTGGCGGTGTGGGCATCAATGATGGTTTCGGCGGCGAGCACCGCGCCTTCGCGTTTGGCGACATTTTGCGCAATCATTTTGCCCAGCGAATCGAGGGTGTAGAGGTAAACGTCCTCCAACTCGCCGACCGCCGCCTCGATGTCGCGCGGCACCGCCAGATCCACCATGAACATCGGTTTGTGGCGGCGGCGTTTCAAGGCCTGCTCGATCATGCCCTTGCCGATGATGGGCAGGCTCGATGCGGTGGAGGTGATGATGGCGTCAAATTTGTGGATGCATTCGGGCAATTCCGACAGGGCGATGGCGGTCATGTCGTTGCCGCTGCCAAACTCACCGGCAAAATCCCGGCCGCGCGCCAGTGTGCGGTTGGCCACCACCATGGCCTTGGGTGATTGCGCGCCGAAATGGGTGGCGGACAATTGGATCATTTCGCCCACACCAATAAACAAAATGCGGATTTCGCTGATGTCACCAAACAACTGTTTGGCGAGTTTCAGCGAGGTTGCCGCCATGCTCACCGAGGTGGCACCAATCTCGGTTTCGCTGCGGACTTTTTTGGCGACCTGAAAGGTTTCCTGAAACAATCGCTCCAAGGGGCCGCCGAGCGCGCCCGCCTCATTGGCGACTTTGACCGAAAATTTTACTTGCCCGAGGATTTGCGGCTCGCCCAGCACCATGGAATCGAGCCCGGCGGCGACCCGAAACGCGTGGCGGGTGGCCTCGGCATCACAGTGCCGGTAGAGGTGCGGCAACAGATTTTGCCGCCCAATCTGGGGAGTGGACTGCAGCCAGTCCGTGGCGCGATCCATCACCGATGCGTCCGCGCCGCGCAAATAAAGCTCGGTGCGGTTGCAGGTGGACACCAGCACGGCTTCATCGGCGGCGGCAAAGCGGCGCAACGCCTCCACCGCCGGGCGCTGGCGGTCATTGGCAAACGCGACTTGTTCGCGGATGTCAATCGGGGCGGTGCGGTGGTTGAGACCTAAGACGAAAAGCGGCATGGGGTGATTTTGTCGGGCAAGACCGCAGGCATGCCAGTCGGGAAAAGACGTTTTTTGCAACCAATTCAAGGCTGAAAATTATAACAGTGCGCCCTCGCCAGCCGACGGTCGGCAGGTAAACTGGGTGACTTGATCCATGTGAAAGGAAAGCCGCCATGAAAACCGCCGGAAATTTGTTCATCACGATGTTGTTGCCCGCCATGCTTGGTTTGGCGCAGGTCGGCAACGCCGCCGCCGCGTGCCCGCCATTGCTCAACCAAAAATTCGACACCCTGCAGGGCAAAAATCTCGATCTTTGCCAATACACCGGCAAGGTTGTGTTGGTGGTCAACACCGCCAGCTATTGTGGTTACACCAAGCAATACGAGGGTTTGCAGGCGATTCATGACAAATACCAGGCCCAGGGTCTGGTGGTGGTTGGCTTTCCGGCCAATGATTTTGGCAAACAGGAGCCGGGCAGCAATGCCGAAGTCGCTGATTTTTGCGAACGCACCTACAAAGTGAAATTTCCGATGGCGGCCAAAACATCGGTGGTGGAGGGCACCGCCAACCCATTGCATGAGTCGCTGGCGCGTGCCACCGGGCAGCGGCCAAAATGGAATTTTCACAAGTATTTGATCGGCCGCGATGGCCTCGCCGCAGGCAGCTTTGCCTCCAAGGTGGAGCCGCAATCGGTGGAAATGACGGCGGCCATCGAGAAATTGCTGAACACTGCCCAGGCAGCAACCACTGCCGTCAGCCCGGCGGCGGGACTTGCGACGGCAAAATAGTGTATCTTTACAATGTATTAGCGAAAGGGCATCATGTTGTTTCTTAACATTTGCCCACTTTTCCGCGTCAATTATTAGACCCGCTATGGCTGCTGCCGTCGCTTCCATGATGAGCCCGCTCGCCCGCGCTTTGGTGCAACAGGGCAAGCTCGTCCAGGCCGATGCCACGGCGATCCAGGCCGAAGCCAAAAAATCCGGCGTGACATTCATCGAGCAATTGGTGCATTCGAAAAAAGTCTCCGCGCGGGACGTGGCCAATTTTGCGTCGGCGACATTTGGTGTGCCGATGGTCGATTTGCATATGGTGGATGTGGATTTGTTGCCCACCACACTGATTGACACCAAGCTGATCGGCTCAAGACGCGTCATTCCGCTCCACAAACGCGGCAACCGCTTGTTTGTCGGCACTTCCGACCCGACCAATGAAGAGACATTTTCCGCACTCAAATTCGCCATCGGCTCGACGGTCGAGCCGATTGTGGTGGAGGAAGACAAGCTCGCGGTGTTGCTGAAAAAATTTGGTGAATCCAGCGCCAAGACGCTCGACACCATGATTGGTGACGACACCGCACTGGAAAACATTGATTTGGGCGATGAAAGCGGCACAGCGGATGGCACCGTGGAAAGCGCCGCCCCGACCGAGGAAATCGACGATGCACCGGTGGTCAAGTATGTGCAAAAAGTCCTGCTTGATGCCATCAACGGCGGCGCCTCCGACATTCACTTCGAGCCCTACGAAAAGTATTACCGCATCCGCTATCGCACCGACGGTGTGCTCTACGAGGTGGCGCAACCGCCTTTGGCCATCAAGGAAAAAATCGTCTCCAGGATCAAGGTGATTTCCAAGCTGGACATTTCCGAAAAACGCGTCCCGCAGGACGGTCGCATGAAGCTGCGCCTGTCGGCCACACGCGCCATCGATTTCCGGGTGTCCACCCTGCCGACCATGTTCGGCGAAAAAATCTGCATGCGCATCCTCGACCCGTCGAGCGCCACGCTCGGCATCGAGGCGCTCGGCTACGACCCGGAGCAAAAAGAGGCGCTGCTGCACGCCATCGGCCGTCCCTACGGCATGGTGCTGGTGACGGGACCCACCGGCTCGGGCAAGACCGTTTCGCTCTACACCTGCCTCAATATCCTGAATAAACCCGGCATCAACATTTCCACCGCCGAAGACCCGTGCGAGATCAATTTGCCGGGGATCAACCAGGTGAATGTGAACGACAAGGCGGGGCTGACATTTTCGGCCGCGCTCAAATCCTTCCTGCGCCAGGATCCCGACATCATCATGGTCGGCGAGATCCGCGACATTGAAACCGGCGAAATCGCCATCAAGGCCGCACAAACCGGCCATATGGTGCTGTCCACCCTGCACACCAATGACGCGCCCTCCACCCTGACACGGTTGATGAACATGGGTATCGCGCCGTTCAATATTGCCACCAGCGTGATTCTCATCACCGCGCAACGTCTGGCGCGGCGGCTTTGCTCCTGCAAAAGGCCGCATGATCTCCCCAGGGATGTGCTGTTGCGCGCCGGATTCAGCGAGATTGATCTCGACGGAAGCTGGCAGCCGTATGGTGCGGTGGGCTGCGACATATGCAAGAATAGCGGGTACAAAGGGCGCTGCGGGATATACCAGGTCATGCCGATCACCGATGCAATGACACGCATCATCATGAACAACGGCACCGCCATTGATATTGCCGACCAGGCCAGGCGCGAAGGGGTATCCGATCTTCGCCAGTCAGGACTGCGTAAAGTGAAAGCGGGCATGACCTCGCTGGAAGAAATCGAATCCGTCACCAATGAATGAGGTGATTCGTCACCAAGTGTTTTAAGGAGTCAATCATGGCAGCCGTCGCAAAACCATCCAAAGATGTCAAACTCAACTCATACAGTTGGGAAGGCAAGGACAAGACCGGCAAAATAGTCAAAGGCGAGATGCGCGCCTCGGGCGAGAATATCGTCAATGCCACGCTGCGCCGCCAGGGCATTCAAAACGCCAAGGTCAAAAAAGCATCCAGAGGCGGCGGCAAAAAAATCACCGACATGGACATCACGTTTTTCACGCGCCAACTGGCGACCATGATGAAAGCCGGTGTGCCGCTGTTGCAGGCTTTTGAAATTGTCGCCAAAGGGCACAGCAATCCGTCGGTGACACGGCTGTTGCTGGACATCAAAACCGAAGTGGAAACCGGCTCCAGCCTGGCGCAGTCGTTCCGCAAATACCCGCTGTATTTCGACAACCTGTTTTGCAATCTGGTTGCCGCCGGCGAGCAGGCCGGTATTCTCGACACCCTGCTGGATCGCCTGGCGATCTACAAGGAAAAAATGCTGGCCATTCGCGGCAAGATCAAAAAAGCGCTGTTTTATCCAGTGTCGATTTTGGTGGTGGCCTTTATTGTCACAGCGGTCATCATGATTTTTGTGATTCCGCAGTTCAAGGAATTGTTTGCCGGATTTGGTGCCAATTTGCCCGCGCCGACCTTGGTGGTGATGCAAATTTCCGAGATATTCACCGCCTATTGGTGGCTCATATTCGGCAGCATGTTCGGAGCGGGTTGGTTGTTCGCCAACTCCCTGAAACGCAGCGAGAAAATGCAGTTTATGATGGATCGGCTGATGCTTAAATTGCCGGTGGTGGGCGAACTGGTGCGCAAGGCCACCATCGCCCGCTGGACGCGCACCTTGTCCACCATGTTCGCCGCCGGCGTGCCGCTGGTCGAGGCGCTCGATTCGGTGGCCGGTGCCTCCGGCAACCGCGTTTACATGATGGCC
>JANPNJ010000523.1:0-2021 GCA_031427395.1 Burkholderiales bacterium | reverse complement strand
GTTTTTCAGGCGGCATCGGCCAACAACAATACCCGCTTCGCCAATCAACTCTCGGTCTACCAGGAAATGTTTGATCGTGGCTGGGCTGCCCAAGGTGTGCGCCTGTGTGTGCCAGGTGTTTCCATGGCGGAAGACGCGGATGTCTATCGGCTGCTCAAACACGCCACCTTCGGCGCCAACGAAGCATTGATGTTGCAGGTCAAACAGGCCGGGATAACCGCGTGGGTGGACAACCAGCTCAACATGCCCGCGCAGTCGTCAATGCCGACCTTGCCGTTTTACCCCACACTTCGCGCCACGGATTGCGTGGACAGCAACACTCCCGCCACCATGTGTGCGCGCGATAACTACACAATATTTCAGATTCAGTTGCGCTTTACCCAAAACGCCCTGACCAAGCAGGATCAATTGCGTCAGCGGGTGGCCTTCGCGCTGTCGCAGATTTTGGTGACATCGGGCGCGGACAACACCATCATGCCCTACGGCATGGCGAAGTATCAGCAACTGTTTCTCGACCAAGCCTTTGGCAACTACAAGGATCTGCTCACCGCTGTGACACTCTCGCCGGCCATGGGTGACTACCTGAACATGGCGAACTCCAACAAGCCCGATGTCGCGCGCGGTATTGCCGCCAATGAAAACTACGCGCGTGAAATCATGCAGTTGTTTTCCATCGGCCTGTTTGACCTGAACCTGGACGGCACCTACAAAAAAGACGCTGCCGGCAACCTGATCGCCAGTTACTCGCAAACCACGGTGGAACATCTTTCCAGGGTGTTCACCGGCTGGACGTTCGCCAACTTCAACAACGCCACCCCGCCTACGCGCAACAACCCCGGCTACTACGATTTTCCGATGCGGCCGGTCGAATCCAACCACGACACCGCCGCCAAAACATTGATCGGTGGCTACACCATTCCCGCCGGACAGACCGCCACCCAAGACTTGACCATGGCGATCAATCATTTGTTTGCCCACCCCAATGTCGGCCCCTTCCTTGCCAAACAACTCATTCAAAAGCTCGTCAGCAGCGACCCCAGCCCTGCCTATGTGACCCGGGTGGCGAGTGTGTTCAACGACAACGGCAGCGGGGTCAAAGGTGATTTGAAAGCGGTGGTGCGCGCCATATTGCTGGACGCGGAGGCGCGTGGATCGATCAAAACCATGGCGGGTGCGGGCAAGCTGAAAGAGCCGGTGTTGATGGCCTTGAGCGCCTATCGTGCCCTGGGCGGGGTGAATGACGGCGTGTGGTTGCGCACCCAATACGCGGGCATGGCACAGGATTTATTCCGGGCGCCAACCGTGTTTAATTACTACGTTCCCGACCACACCATTTCCAACGGCAAACTGGGTCCGGAGTTTGAAATCCTGACCTCAACGACGTCATTCGCGCGTAACAATTTCCTGAACAATGTGACGTACACCAACTACGCCGCAGATGCGAATGTGACCGCATCGACCGGGACAACAGTCGATTGGGCACCCTGGCAGGCGCTGGCGGGAAACACGGCGGCACTGGTTGACAAGCTGTCATGGATCTTGGCGGCGGGCGCATTATCAACCTCAGCCCAGCAGCAAATTGTCAATGCGGTGAATACGCTGGCGGCAACGGACACGCTTGGACGGGCACGGGCAGCGGCCTATCTGGTGTTGACTTCCAACCAATTTCAAGTGGATCGGTGATTATCATGGCTCCTTACATCATTACCCGTCGTCGTTTGCTCAAAGGTATCGCCGGTGCGGGCGCGGTATCTGCCTTGGGCACATTGGACGGATTGGGCTTGTCCGCCGCACTCGCGCAAGCCGCACCGATGAATGACTATAAGGCGTTGGTGTGTGTGTTTCTGTATGGTGGCAACGACGCCAACAACATGGTCGTGCCCATGGAAACAGCCGAATACAATTTGTATTCAACCGGCCGAGGCGGCAGCACCAACGGCGGCATCGCCATTCCCATGGCCGAGCTCAACGCCATTCGTCCGGTGACATTAAACAAGAGTTATGGCCTGCACCCGGCAATG
>JANPNJ010000522.1:0-3357 GCA_031427395.1 Burkholderiales bacterium | reverse complement strand
CAGCGGCAATCCGAATATTTTGCTGGCGGGCAATGGCGGCGGCATTTACCGTTCGACCGATGGCGGGCAATCGTGGGTTCGCGTACGCGCGGGCACCACGCTGGATGTCCAGTTCGAACCCGGCAATCCCAATCGGGTCGTCGCCTCCGGCAATGGCGGGTTTGCATATCACTCCAGCGATGCCGGGGTCACCTGGACGGACGCGCCAAAATTTTTCAGCAATGAATCGCGCGGCAGGGGTGGGTCAGCGCGTTCCGAATTCGCCTGGGCACGCGCCACACCGAATTTGGTTTTTGCCTCCGTGGACAACACCGACCAGACCAGCGGCTCACGCGGTGAAGTGTACAAATCAGACGACGGCGGCGCCACCTGGACATTTTTGTCCTCACCCAAACACCTGGCCCAACAGGGCGACTACGACAACACCATCTGGGTGGATCCGACCAATTCGGCCAACATTGTCATAGGTGGCCTCGACCTGTATCGCGCAACCGATGGCGGCACCACGTTTGAGCGCATCAGCACCTGGCAGTCGGCGGGCCCCGGCCTGCCGCAGCCACACGCGGATCACCACCAGATAGTCTCGCCGCCCAACTTCAGCGGTGCCAACCCCATCGTCTATATCGGCCACGACGGCGGCCTGTCCCGCTCCACCGACATTTTCACCGCCAGCCGCAACGGCACCTCGACCTGGCAAAACCTCAACAACGAATTGGGCATCACCCAGTTTTACGGCGGTGCGGGCCTGCTGGCCGCGGGCGGAAAAATCATCGGCGGCACCCAGGACAACGGTGACCTGCGGTTGGTGAGCGGCACCACCTGGGCGCGCATCGGTGGCGGCGACGGCGGCTTTGCCGCGGTTGACCCGATTGATGACACCACCGCCTATGGCGAGTATGTGTATGCCTCGGTGCGGCGCTACGGTGGCGCGGGCAATGGCATGATTTGCAACGGCATCACCGAGGGCAAAAAGGACGAAACCAATATCCCTTACTGCGGCCCCAATGCCACGGAAGCAACCAACTTCATCTCGCCGTTCATCCTCGACCCCAATGTCCGTGACCGCATGCTGGTGGGTGCCAATTCGCTGTGGGTCAGCGACAATGTGCGCACCGTGGCCGCCCCGTTGTGGCGTGCCATCAAAGCCCCGGTGACCAGCCCCAACAGCACCCGCTATATCAATGCCGTCGCGGTGCAAAAGGGCAACTCCAATCTCATCTGGGTCGGCCATAACGCGTCCAACACCACCGGCATGCCCACGCATATTTTTAAAACTGTCAATGGCCTGGCCACCACCCCGACCTGGGTCAATGTAGCACAGGCAGGCATGCCCACCGCCGCCATCAACCGCATCACGCCTGATCCGGACAACCCGGATCGCGCGTGGGTGGCCTATTCGGGCTTCGCCACCAACCGATTGTGGGTGACCGACAACGGCGGCACCACCTGGCGCAGCATCTCCGCCGGGCTGCCGGCCGTCACCCTCCACGACATGAAACGCCACCCCACGCAACGCGATTGGCTGTATGTCGCCGCCGCCAACGGGGTGTACACCTCGGAGGATGGCGGACAGTCCTGGGCATCCACCAACGACGGCCCCAACAGTGTGCGCGTGCGGGAACTGTTCTGGTACGACAATTTCACCCTGGTGGCGGTCACCTATGGCCGCGGCATGTTCAAAATCAGCGTGCTGCCGGAAGGCGGATTGATTTCGTTTCAGCCCAACACCTTCACAGTGGCGGAAAACGCGGGCGCGGCAAATCTGACCGTGCAGCGCATCGGTGCCGTCAGCGCCGCCGCGAGTGTGAATTACACCACCGTCTCCGGCTCGGCGACAGCCGGCGCGGACTTCACCGCCACCAGTGGCACACTCAATTGGCCGGCGGGGGATGGTGCCAGCAAAATCATCAGCGTGCCGATCATTGATGATGCGCTGGCCGAGGCCACCGAAACGTTTACGGTGGTGCTCAGCGGGGCGGTCGGCAGCACCATCGGCACCGGCACGGCCACCGTCAGCATCACCGACAATGAGCCGGGCGTGTTTCCGGTGAATTGTGTGATGCCAACAGCCGGCTGGTCGATTCCGGTTACCGCCACCGCTGGCTGGCAAGTTGCCACCGACAGCGCCTCCGAAGGCCAGTGCAGCCTGAAAAACATGCCCATCGGTGACAACGCCCGCGCGCAGATGGCCTTTACCGGAACGTTCGTGGCGGGCACCATCAGCTTTGACCGGCGTGTCTCCAGCGAATCCACCTACGATTGCCTGCGGTTTCTGATCAACGGCGTGGCACAAAATCTCGGCAGCAACTGTTCCGGTGCGGGGCTCATCGGCGCCTCGGGCGAGGTGCCGTGGGGCAGCGTCAGTTTTCCCATCACCGCCGGAACCCACGTCCTCACCTGGTCATACGACAAAGACGCCAACACCATCGAAGGCAGTGATGCGGCGTGGATCGACAAACTGGTGTTGCCGCTGGCATCGAATGCGCCGGTTGTATTGACCGTCACCAAAAACGGCACCGGCGCAGGCACGGTCACGTCATCACCAGGCAGCATCAATTGCGGCGCAACCTGCACGGCATCCTTCAATCCCGGCAGCGTCATCACCCTCACTGCCGCGTCCGCCGCGAACAGCTATTTCGCAGGCTGGACAAACTGTGCGTCGGTCACCAACACCACCTGCCAGGTGACGCTCAACACCGCTTCCTCGGTCAATGCCGCCTTCACCGTAATCCCCGCCATGCCGCCGCTGGCAAAACGCGGCGGGATTGACATCGACGGTCTGGGCAGCAGTGCGCTGTTGGTGCGCGCCACGGCAAAAAACCAATTGCAGGCCGGCCGCCTCGTCAACAACCAATTTCAATGGTCGGTGCTGCCGGATCCGGGTGTCAATTACCGCCTGCTGGGCGCGGTCGATTTTGCCGGCAACAACAAATCTGATCTGGCCATGCTGCAGGACAATCCCGCGCTGCTGAATGCCAACGGCCAGGGCCCCATGCAGTACTGGCGCGATTTCACCGACACCAGCCACATTTTTGTTCGCGACGTCAGGCCGGAGTGGGATGTGCAGGTGGTGGGCGACCTGGACGGTGACGGCTTCGGTGACCTGGTGTGGCGGTTCCGCGGCATGAGTGCGAACATCGACGACCAGGGTGTGTCGTATATCTGGTTCACCAACGGTACCGGCTTTGCCCAATTGCGCAAACGCGGTGGGGCACCCTTGACATGGACACTGCTGGGCGCGGCCGACTTGAATTTCGACGGCGCGGCCGACATGGTTTACATCAACCCGAACAACACCATGCGCGTGCTGATGTCCACACCCGCCCGCACCTGCGCCAATTTATCCGGCGGTGCCAT
>JANPNJ010000521.1:0-11287 GCA_031427395.1 Burkholderiales bacterium | reverse complement strand
GATTCAAAAATATGCGGCAGCAAATCAAGAAATACCACACCCAGCAACGCGCCCACGGCGTAGCTCACAAACAGCGGAATAAGGCGCGGCTGCGCACGCCACGCCACCAGTGCGGCCAGGGAAACGGAGATGACACCGCCAATGAGCGCGGCGGCGATGATGTAGGCAAGGGTCATGGAACGCGAGGGTGAGAGTGGAATGTGCCGATTCGGGCATTGCAAAATGCGACGCGGCGAGGTTGCCTGCGGCCTTTGTTGCAACTTGATTGCAACATTTTATCACCCCATCAGCACAAGGCAAGAAGTGTTTCCTCAGTCCAAATAAATCAACGCCGCCATGCGCCCGGATTTTTTGCCAGACTTGCCTTCGCGCCGATATGAAAAAAACCGCGCCGCGTCACTCACCGTACACACGCCGCCACCGTAAATTTGCGCCTCATCCATGCCCGCCGCCGTGAGCCGCAGGCGCGCCAGCGCAAAAATGTCCGCGTGGTATTTTCGGACGCCCTCCGCCATGAAAGGCCGGAAGGCAGTGGCACTGCCTGCAAATGCCGCAAACACATCCGCGCCAACTTCAAATTGATCCGGCCCGATGGCCGGCCCCAGCCAGACCATGAGGTTTTGTGGTGCCACCCGCATTGAGACAATAGTCGCTTCCAGCACCCCCGCCGCCAGCCCGCGCCAGCCGACGTGGGCAGCCGCCACCACGCTGCCAGCCCTGTCAGTGAACAACACTGGCAGGCAGTCGGCCACCATGGCGGTACATACCGTGCCGCGTTGGCGTGACACGGCGGCATCAGCGGAGATCGGCTGGCTGGCATCGAGTAAATCGAGGTCGGCCACTTCAATGCCATGCACCTGGCTCATCCAGCGCGGCGCATAACCGGCGAATTCGGCCACGCGCCGGCGGTTTTCGGCAACGGCCAAGGGATCATCGCCGACACTTCTGCCCAGATTGAGGCTCGCCAGATCGCCCTGGCTGATCCCGCCCGCGCGGGTGGTGAAAAATGCCCGCACATTTTGGCGTGCCGGCCAGTCGGGCAGGATGCAGTCCGCCGCATGCAGCATCAGACCTCCGCCACCGCTGCTATCAGGGTCTGCATGTCTTCCGGAATGGGCGACGCAAAGGCGACCGTTTTTTTTGTTTTGGGATGTTCAAACGCGAGTGCCTTGGCGTGTAAAGCTTGCCGTCCAAAGCCGGTCACCGCATCGTGCAACACCGGTGTCAGCCCTTTCAGCCCCTTGCCATACACACTGTCACCTTCCAGCGGAAAACCGATGGATGCCATGTGAACACGAATCTGATGGGTGCGACCGGTTTCGAGGCGGCATTCCACCAGTGTGTGGAAGGCGAAGGATTCTTCTATGGTGTAGTGGGTAACGGCCGGTTTGCCTGTTCCCAACCCATTGACCACCGACATTTTCACCCGCTCCCTCGGGTGGCGGCCGATTGGCGCATCCACTGTGCCATCGGCCGGGACATGCCCGCGCACCAAGGCCGCGTAACGGCGTGACACCGTGTGCGCCTGCAGCTGCCGCACCAGCGCCAATTGCGCGGCTTCGTTGCGGGCAATGACCATCAGCCCGCTGGTGTCCTTGTCCAGGCGATGGACGATGCCCGCACGCGGCACGCTGGCAGTCTCGGGATAGCGATGCAAGATGCCATTCAGCACCGTGCCGGACCAATTGCCCGCCGCCGGGTGTACCACCAGTCCGGGTGGTTTGTTGATGACAATCACATCCCCGTCTTCATACACCACATCGAGCGCCAGCGCTTCGGCCTGGAAGGCGTTGTCCTCGTCGCGTGGTTTGAGATTGGCGTCAATGGTTTCGCTGCCAATCAATTTTGTTTTGGGGGCGGCCACGGCACCATTGAGCAAAATATCACCCGATTTCACCAGGGCGGCCAGACGGCTACGGGAAAAATCCGGGAACAATTCGGCCAGCGCCGCATCCAGGCGGCTGCCCGCCAGACTCAGCGGCACCTTGATGCAGACCGAGGCACCAAGCACATTTGGCGGCATCGCTGCGCTATAATCATCGTCTTCAAAATCGCTTGAATTCATGGTTGAAAGTATGACACGTCCACACATTGCTTCGTTGTTGCGCACTGCTTTTGCACTGGTATTGCTGCCGCTGTTCATGGTCGGCTGTGGCGTGTTCGCCGACAAAACCGGCAGCCCCAAAACCTGGACCGTGGAACAATTCTACGAAAACGCTCGCGCCGAGCTTGACTCCGGCAACTTCCAGGGTGCCATCAAACTCTACGAGCAGCTCGAGGCGCGTTATCCGTTTGGGCGCTTCGCCCAGCAGGCGCAACTCGACATCGCCTATGCCTACTTCAAGGACAATGAAACCGCGCAGGCGGTCAGCGCGGCGGATCGCTTCATCAAACTGCATCCCAATCATGCCAACCTTGACTATGCCTTCTATATAAAAGGCCTCGCCTACTTCAAACCGGATTTGGGTCTGTTTGGCGCGTTGCTCAACCTCGACCAGGCCGAGCGCGATCCCAAAGCCCTGCGCGATTCATTCGACATATTCAAGGAATTGCTCAATCGCTTTCCCGACAGCATTTACGCTGACGACACCCGCGGTCGCATGGTCTATCTGGTCAACACCCTGGCCAAACACGACCTGTCGGTTGCCCGCTACTACTTCAACCGCGGCGGCTACCTGGCGGCGATCAACCGCGCCCAAGCCGTCATTACGCGTTACCCGCAAGCCCCCGTTGCCGAGGAGGCGCTGGTGATTTCCGTGGAGTCATTTGAAAAAATGGGTCTGAAGGAATCAGCCGACGCATCGCGCCGTGTGCTGGAAAAAAACTTCCCGCAAAACAGCCTGGTCGCCAAAGGCGGCACCCATTCAGGCAAGCCATGGTGGAAAGTCTGGTAGTTATCCGCCTGTAGTAAAAAGCACAAACTCCAATCAGGACGGCGAGTTTGAGGCAAAAAAATGAAATGACATTGATCGCAAATGCCGGGACACGACTGTGACCACGCCTATTGAGCCTGTTGCGCTGGAGCAGATTCAGATTGATGATTTATTGTCGATTGATGAAGGCGCCGGGATAATTTTTGCGAAATTTGTCGCCACCTTCAACACCAACATGCCCAACGGACTCGCGCTGTTGCGCACCCTGGCGACAACGGGGGATTTTCCCCAAATCGCCTTCAACGCCCACAAAATGAATGGTACGGTCGGCAACCTGGGCGCCAGCCGCCTTGCGCAGGCTTTCCGCAAGCTGGAGCACGCGGCCACCGCCAACGATGACACCGAAATGCAGCCATTGCTCGATTTGCTCGACGCGGAGTACACGGCTGCGCGCAGCGCATTGCAGGCAGAGCTGGCTTTGCTGGGCCGCGCGTAACACACTGCTTGTCGTCCTGTGCAGACATCGCGCAAAGAAGTGTTGTGTTCAACCCGAAATGTTGCGTTTACGCATCGAAATAATTTCGTTGCGGCGATCATTGCCATCCCATTCCCGTAGAGTAGCCCGGCATTTGACCATTGCCCGGATGTCAAAAGCATCCTGCAATGACCTTTGCCGCAAATTTATCCAATTTCTCACAGGAGAGACACATGATGGGTTGCAAAAAATCAGTTTTGTCATTGATGGCAAGTGCGGTTGGCATGGGAATCAGCATCACAACCATGTCGGGATCGGTTCTGGCCGCACCACCGGACTCCATCCGCGTCATTGTTGCCTTCAAACCGGGGGCGGCAGCACAGGCGCGCGCCGCCGTATCTGCTGCCAAAGGCCAGATCAAACACGAGATTTTTGGCATGGATGCCATGGCCATCGAAGTCCCGGCCAACGCCCTGCAGGGATTGGAACGCAATCCGAATGTGGAATACGTCGAGTTGGATGAAAAGCGCTATCTCCATGCGGGTGCCACGCCATCCACCGGCTCCCCCTACCTCATCGGTCAACTGGTGCCATACGGAATACCGCTGGTGCAGGCCAATCAAATGCCCAATGGTGACGCCCTCGCCGCCAACCGCAAGGTGTGCATCATCGACTCCGGCTACGACCTGCAGCACGAAGACCTGAACACCAACAGTGTCACCGGCGAATACGACAGTGGCACCGGCTGGTGGTACACCGATGAAAACAGCCACGGCACCCACGTCGCCGGCACCATTGCCGCAATCAACAACAGTGGCATCGGCGTGGTCGGTGTCAATCCCAACAAGACGTTGAAATTGCACATAGTCAAAGTGTTCAACGCGGCGGGCTGGGCGTATTCATCCACACTCACCACCGCCGCCAACAAATGCTCGGCGGCTGGCGCCAACATCATCAGCATGTCTCTCGGCGGCACCCGCGCCGTTAAAACCGAGGAGCGCGCGTTCAACACCCTGACCGCCAATGGCATCCTGTCGATTGCCGCCGCCGGCAACGCGGGCACCACGGCTTTTTCCTATCCAGCCTCGTACCCGACAGTCATGTCTGTTGCGGCAGTGGATGAAAACAAACAATGGGCAACATTTTCGCAATACAACAGCCAGGTTGAAATTTCCGGGCCGGGCGTCAATGTGCTCTCCACCGTACCCATGGGCACGGGCAGCAAATCAGCCTTGACAGTCGGCGCCACCACCTATGCGCCAGGCGGAATCGATGGCTCGCCAAAACGCGTCGCCACCGCCGCACTGGCTGATTTTGGCTTGGGCACGGTGGTCAATGCCGCCATGGCCGGCAAGGTTTGCCTGATTGCACGCGGCACCAATACCTTTGGCGAAAAAGTGGCCAACTGCCAATCCAGTGGCGGGGTGGCGGCGGTGATCTACAACAACGTCGCCGGTGGTTTTGGCGCCACACTCGGCACCACAGTGACGGCGATTCCCTCGGTCACCGCATCGGACACGGAAGGCGCGGCGATGCGGTTGCAGTTTGGCCAAAGCGCCACGGTTGCCGTCACCGCCACCAACTATGCCTACTTTGACGGCACCTCGATGGCCACGCCACATGTGTCAGCAGTCGCGGCACTGGTGTGGAGCTATTTCACCACCTGCACCAATGCGCAGATTCGCAATACACTCAACAAGAGCGCCGAGGATTTGGGCACGGTTGGCAGGGACACCAAATTCGGCTTTGGCCTGGTGCGCGCGCGCGCCGCCTATGACCGCATCAGCACATTGGGGTGCAACAACTGACGACCGGATGGAGCTACATTTTCAAAATAGAGGGGCGCTGCGGCGCTCCTCTTTTAATTTGCTGATTTGGTAATTCAACCAATGTTTTGGTAAAGTTACCAAATGCCGCCCAAAACCAAGAAAAAACCACCTGCCGCCCTGCCCGCGCCGATCACTTTTCCTGACGCTGTCGCGGCGCTTCCCAAGCCCACCACCACCCGCGAGCGCATCCTCCACGCGGCGATGGAAATCCTCAACGACGATGGTTTCGGCGCACTCACCCAAACACGGGTCGCCGAAAGAGCCGGCGTGCGGCAAAGCCATATCACCTACTATTTTCCGGCGCGCAACGATCTGTTGTGCGAAACCGCCGCCTACGGCTGCAACGCCATGCTCGAAATCATGGCCGGCAGCATTGACGCCGGCATTCTCAATCTGAAAACCGCGCGCGATATTTTTGTGGCGGACCCGTCCGACCGCCGCTTTGCCCGTCTGATGTGCGCCTTGATTGTGGCCTCCGACGAGGACGCGCGCATCAGGCCCTGGCTCACCAGCTTTGAGGAGGCCAACCGCGAACGGCTGCTGGCCATGTTCCTGAAATTGGGATTAAAAATAACCATGGCGGACATCGAGCTTTTCCACGCTGCTTACGTGGGCTCGGTGATGCTCGACCTGGGTGAATCAACAGTTGAATCCCTTGACCGGTCAACACGCATTTTGCAGCGCGCCTTTGACCAGATTTTGGCTCGGGGCAGGCCGCTTAAACCAAAAATTCCGCCAAAGGTTGCGGCCAAAAAGAAGCCTCGCCCATGAAATTTCCATCCCGCCAAGTCACGCTTGCCGTTGTGATCGCCGCAAATTTATCCGCCTGCGCCATTGGCCCTGACTATGTGCGGCCCAACCTCACCACCGAGGCCGCCTGGGTTGCCCCGCTGCCGCACGCGGGCAATGCCGCTGCGCTGGCCAACTGGTGGGCACAGTGGAATGACCCGGTGCTGGCCAAATTGATCGATCTGGCGCAACACAAAAACACCACCATCGCCCAGGCGGCGGCGCGCATCGCCCAATCACGCGCACAGTACCAAAGCATTACCTCCGTCCTGTTTCCGTCATTCACCGCCAGCGCCAATGACACACACAGCAGGGGCGGACAAAATGTGCCGGTGATATCTGCGGGCAATGAAACCCAGCACACGCGCAATCTGGGTCTGGATGCCGCTTGGGAATTGGATGTGGTTGGTGGCGGGCGGCGCGGGCGGGAGGCGGCGCGGCGGCGGACAGATGCGCGTGAAAGTGATTGGCACGACGCGCGCGTGTCGATCGCGGCAGAAGTGGCGATGCAGGTTGTGAATTTGCGAAGCTGCGAGGTATTGCTGTCCGGCCATGAATTCGATGCCAGATCGCGTGCCGAAACCGCGAGGCTCATCACCCTCAAAGCCAAGGCCGGATTTGAAGCGCCCGCCCATGCCCGATTGACCCAGGCCAGCGCGGCCGAGGCCAGTGCGCGCCTGATACAACAGCGCGCTGACTGCGACATCCTCGTCAAGGTGCTGGCGGAATTGACCGCGACCGGCGAGGATTCACTGCGCGCGATTCTCAATACCCGGCGTGGTGTCATGCCCTCGCCAAAATCATTCGCCATCCATTCCGTCCCCGCCGAGGCTATTTCCCAGCGCCCGGATGTGGCTGCCGCCGAGCACGAACTGGCCGCCGCCATGGCTGATATTGGCGTGGCCATGGCGGATCGTTTTCCGCGCATAACGTTGAGTGGCAGCATTGGCTTTGCTGACAACAGCGGCGGCCAGGGCCGGGCATGGCATTACGGCCCGGCACTTTCTCTGCCTATTTTTGATGCCGGACGGCGCGCGGCCAATGTGGATGTGGCGCGGGCGCGTTATGACGAAAAACTCGCCGCCTACAAAGGCACCACCCTGCGTGCCGTGCGCGAGGTGGAAGAATCACTGGTCAGGCTCGACAGCACCGCCAGGCGCGAAACCGACACGGCACAGGCGCGCAACGGCTATGAAAATTATCTGCGCGCCGCCGAAGCGCGGGTGAAAGCCGGGGCGGGCAATTTGACCGAGCTGGAAGAAGCGCGCCGTGCCGTGGTGCTTGCCCAGGGGGCATCGATTGGGGTGATGCGTGAGCGCCTCATTGCGTGGATAGGTTTGTACAAGGCGGTAGGTGGGGGCTGGCGTGACTGAATTAACCGGAACAAAATCGATGAAAAACATGACACACCGAAAACACGCGCTCATCGCCGCCTCGCTCGTGGCCGTGGCCGTGGCCGTGACGGGATTGGCCGCCATTGCCACCGGCAGCGCCACGGAAGAAAAAAGTGCCACCGCCAAACCGGCGCTGACTGTCACCACCACCAGACCCGCACCCTCCGCGATCGCCGCCACCTTTGGCGCGACCGGCAATATCGCGGCGTGGCAGGAGGCCATCATCGGTGCCCAGGTGCAGGGCTTGCGCATCAATGACGTGCGCGCCAATGTGGGTGATGTCGTGCGGCAGGGTCAGGTGCTGGCTACCTTTGCAGCGGAAACCGTGGAGGCCGAGCTGGCGCAATCACGTGCAGGCGTGAGCGAGGCCGAAGCCGCGCTCGCCGAGGCCCAGGCCAATGCCGATCGCGCCAGAACGCTTGATGCCACCGGTGCCATGTCAGCACAGCAAATCAACCAATACACCACCGCCGCCAAAACCGCCGAGGCACGCCTCAATGCTGCCCGCGCCATGGCAAAAGTGAACCAAATGCGCCTGGCGCAGACCGAGGTGCGGGCACCGGATGACGGCACGGTCTCCGCGCGGCTGGCGACAGTGGGTGCCGTGGTGCAAAGCGGCCAGGAATTGTTTCGCATGGTCAGGAAAAACCGTCTGGAGTGGCGCGCCGAAGTCACCTCTTCCGAATTGCCGAAAATTGCCATCGGCCAGAAAGTCACCGTCACCACCCCGGCGGGTGACACGGTGGCCGGCACGGTGCGCATGATCGCCCCGACGGTCGATCCGCTCACCCGCAATGTGCAAATATTCGTTGACCTGGCAGCGAACCGGTTTGCCAAAGCCGGCATGTTCGCGCGCGGAGAATTCATGTTGGGCAAAACCAATGGACTAACCATTCCGCCGCAGGCATTGGTGATGCGTGATGGCTTTGCCTATGTGTTTCTGCTCAAGCCGGACAATCGGGTGCAACAAGTGAAAGTACAGGCGGGACGGCGCACCGCCGATGGCGTCGAAATACGCGAAGGCGTGCAGTCAACCAGTGTGATTGTGGCGCAGGGCGCCGGGTTTTTGAATGACGGTGATTTGGTCAAGGTGGTCAAGGTAGGACAGCCGGCCACACCCGCCGCCAAAAAATAATCGGAACCGACATGAATTTTTCCGCCTGGTCGATCAAGAATCCGATCCCCGCCATCGTTTTTTTCATACTCCTCACCTTTGCCGGTGTGGTCAGTTTCAAGCTGTCCGGGGTGCAGGATTTCCCGGACATCGAATTGCCAATGGTGATGGTGTCGGCCAGCCTGCCCGGCGCCGCGCCCGCGCAGCTTGAAACCGAGGTCGCGCGCAAAATCGAAAATTCGCTGGCGACATTGCAGGGCGTCAAACACATCTACACCAATATTCTCGACGGCACCGTCAGCATCAACGTCGAATTCAACCTCGACAAGAACGGCATTGAAGCGACCAACGAAGTGCGTGACGCGGTCGGCACGGTGCGCGCCGATCTTCCCGCCGAATTGCGTGACCCGGTCATCGCCAAGGTATCAACCGCCGGCAGGCCGATCATGACCTATGTGGTGTCGTCGGCGAGCCAGGATGAGGAAGCGCTGTCGTGGTTTGTGGACAACGCGGTGACCAAACGCATTCTGGCCGTCAGCGGTGTCGGCAAGGTGGCGCGGCTGGGTGGGGTGACCCGCGAAATCCGCATCGAGCTGGATCCGGCAAAAATGGCCTCGCTGGCGGTGACGCCCGCCGAAATTTCCCATCAATTGCGCCGGGTACAGCAGGAGGTCCCCGGAGGGCGCGGTGATGTGGGCGGTGCCGAGCAAACAGTGCGCACCATCGCCACCGTCAAGACCGTGGCCGAATTGGCGGCGCTCGATGTGCCACTCGCCGACGGCCGCCGCATCCGGCTCGACCAGGTCGCCAGTGTCACCGACACGGTCGCCGAACGCCGCGCCATGGCCTTGATGGACGGCAGGCAGGTGGTGGCTTTTGAGATCAGCCGCACCAAAGGCGCATCGGAAGTCACCGTCGCCGCCGATGTGCGGCAGGCCATCGAGGCGTTGCGCCTCGCCCAGCCGACCATGCAGATTACCGAGGCAATCGACAATGTCTGGCCGGTTGAGGAAAATTTTTCCGGCTCGATGGTACTGTTGATCGAAGGCGCGTTGCTGGCAGTGATTGTGGTGTGGTTCTTCCTGCGTGACTGGCGCTCGACACTGGTGGCCGCCTCCGCCCTGCCGCTGTCGATTGTGCCGACATTTCTGGGCATGTATTGGTTTGGTTTCACGCTCAACACCGTCACCCTGCTGTCACTGGCATTGGTGGTGGGGATTCTGGTCGATGACGCGATAGTCGAAATCGAAAACATCGCCCGCCACCTGCGCATGGGCAAATCCCCCTTGGTGGCGGCACGCGAGGCGGCGGATGAAATCGGCCTGGCTGTGATCGCCACCACTTTCGCCCTGATCGCGGTGTTTCTGCCCACCGCCTTCATGGCCGGCATCCCCGGCAAATTTTTCAAACAATTCGGCTGGACTGCGGTGCTGGCGATATTTGCCTCACTGGTGGTGGCGCGTTTGCTGACGCCGATGATGTCCGCGTATTTGTTGCGCCCCACCACTGAGCGCGAACAAAAAGACGGCGCGTTGATGACACGATACTTGCGCTGGGTGGGTTGGTGCATTGAACATCGGCTGGTCACCGCCATCGGCTCCGCGCTGTTTTTTGCCGGCTCGCTGGCGCTGGTGCCATTGTTGCCCAAAGGATTCGTCCCGACTGCCGACCGCGCGCAAACCATTGTCAACATCGACTTGCCGCCCGGCAGCACCCTCAATGAAACGCTGGAGGCCGCCGAGCGCGCGCGGCTGATCGCCGTTGGCGTGAAAGATGTCAAACACGTTTTCAGCTCGGTCGGCGGCGGCATTTCAGGGGATGCGTTTGCCATTGGCGTCGCGCCTGAGGCGCGCAAGGCCGCGCTCACCCTGTTGCTCACCCATCGCACTGACCGCTCGCGCTCCCAGCAGGATATTGAAATGGAATTGCGCGAAAAATTGTCCGCCGAGCCGGGCGTGCGGATTTCGGTCGGCCCGCAGGACACCGGCGTGAAAATGCAGTTGGTGCTGCAATCCGAAAACCCCGATGCACTGCTCACCACCGCGCGCGAGTTGGAACGTGATTTGCGCACCCTGCAAGGTGTCGGCAATGTGTCCTCCACCGCCAGCCTGGTGCGTCCGGAAATCATCATCCGCCCGGATTTCGCCCGCGCCGCCGATCTGGGGGTTTCGGCCGCTGCCATCGGTGACACGGTGCGTGTGGCCACCAGCGGCGACTACAGCCAGAATTTGCCGAAATTCAATCTGAGCGAGCGGCAGATTCCGATCCGGGTGCAATTGCCCAACCGCACCCGCGCCGATCTGGCGGCCATTGAACGCCTGCTGATACCTGGCAGACATGGTGCGGTGATGCTGAAACAAGTCGCCAGCGTCGAAGTCGGCAGCGGCCCGGCGCAAATTGACCGGCTCGACCGCAGCCGCCAGGTCACTTTTGATGTCGAGCTGGGCACGCGCGAGCTGGGTAGCGTGTATGCCGAGGCGTTGTTGCTGCCGACCATGAAAAACCTGCCGCCAGGCGTGAAACAAGCCGAATTCGGCGACGCACAGATGATGGCGGAATTGTTTGCCAGCTTTGGCCTGGCAATGGTCATCGGCATCCTCTGTATTTTTGCGGTGCTGGTTATTTTGTTCCGCGACTTCATGCAGCCCTTCACCATCCTCGCCGCCCTGCCCTTGTCGATCGGCGGCGCGTTTATTTTGCTGTTGCTCACCGGCAAAAGTTTTTCCATGCCGTCGCTCATCGGCCTCCTGATGCTGATGGGTGTGGTGACAAAAAATTCGATCCTGTTGGTGGAATACGCCATTGTCGCGCGC
>JANPNJ010000520.1:0-2313 GCA_031427395.1 Burkholderiales bacterium | reverse complement strand
GCATCGGCATCGGTGTAACGCATCGCCTCGACCGCAAACACCACCACGTCGGCGTCATTGGCGGTGCTGGCCACGGTGCGGTTGAGGATGCGGTTGAGGGCATTCAGGTGCGCTTTCTGAAAGCCAGGTGTGTCGATGAATAAATACTGGGTGTCCGCCTCGGTGAGGATGCCGGTGATGCGGTGGCGGGTGGTTTGCGCCTTGCTGGAGGTGATGCTCACCTTCTGCCCCACCAGGTGATTCAGCAGCGTCGATTTTCCGACGTTCGGGCGGCCGACAATGGCGATGCTGCCGCAATGAAAATTTTGCCCGCTCACAGTGCTTTGCCCTGTCCACCGTGCGCGGGCAATCTGGCGAGCACCCTGGCGGCGGCATCCTGCTCGGCCGCGCGCCGGGTGGTGCCGGTGCCTTCAACCATGAAGGCCGGGCGCTCGGTGACACACTCGACATAAAAAGTCTGCTGGTGCGCGGCACCTTCGATGCGCTTGACCATGTATTGCGGCAGCGGCTGGTGTTTGCTTTGCAGCCATTCCTGCAATTGTGTTTTGGAATCCTTGCTGGGTGCTGCCTGAACGGGATCGGCGATGCGGTCGGCAAACAAGCGTGCCACCAGGGCAGACGCCGCGTCGAAGCCCGAATCCACCAACACCGCGCCGATCACGGACTCGAGGGCGTCGGCCAGTATGGAAGGACGCAGGGCACCGCCGGTTTTGATTTCGCCTTCGCCCATTTTGAGTGCCGCCCCCAATTCGAGTTCGGTGGCGATCGCGGCCAGCACCGCCTGGTTGACCAGATTGGCGCGCAGGCGGCTCAAGTCCCCTTCGTCCATTTCGGGGAAACGGTCAAAAATGAATTTGGCAATGGCCAGATTCAAGAGGCCGTCGCCGAGGAATTCCAGGCGTTCGTTGTGTGGCGCGCCAAAACTGCGGTGGGTCAGCGCACGGACCAGGTTGGCAGGGTCAACAAAGGCATAGTCAAGTCTGCGCTCAAGGGGATGCCGTGCCTCATTCATGTCGGCTATTTGTCCGCCGAGCTGACAGTGAAATCCACCAGCAGTGTGTAGCCCGGGATCAACGCAATGCGCGGCTGCCAGGCGGCGACCACAATGGTTTCATTATTTTCCTTGGTGATGTCCAGATCGGCACCTTTGATTGCCGAAATGTTGTCAATCGAGGCACGCCGGTCAAAACTTGAACGAATATCCGCGACCGTGCCTGATTTCACCTCTTCACTCACGGCCATGGAGGCGATGACTTTTTTCACGGAGAAATATTCGAGGTAATGCGGCAGCAGTTTCAGGCCGACCAGACCCACCACGCCTGCAACAAAAAAATACAGGATCACCGTAATGAAACCCGCCCCGCGCTGGCTGGCGGGCGAGCGGCGGATCGGGCTGGTCAATGGGATGGTGCTACGCGCAGATTTAAGTTGGTTCATTGCAGATTCCCCAGGGTTCATTCAATGGCGGTGCCAATGCGTTTCAAGTTGCCGAAATTCATCCACACCAGCACTGCTTTGCCGACAATATTTTGTTCAGGAACAAAGCCCCAATAACGGCCGTCATCACTGTTGTCGCGGCTGTCACCCATCATCAGGTAGTGTCCGTCCGGCACTTTGCAGGTCATGCCGTCGTCATTGTAAGTGCAATTGGATTTATTGGGAAATTCCCTGACACTGGCCAGATTCAGCGACGGATACTGCGGGTCAACCATCATCGCATGCGGTTTGTCGCCGAGGTGTTCGCGGAACGACTCAAAAAATCGCACCCGCCCCTCGGTCTCGGTGTAGGTGCCGGTCGGCTGGGTCTCCACCGCCCGGCCGTTTACCGTCAGCCGTTTGTTTTTGAAGGAAATGACATCGCCCGGCAGGCCAATAACCCGCTTGATGAAATCCTTGGCGGGATCTTCGGGATAACGAAACACCATCACGTCACTGCGTTTGGGCAGGTTCACATCAACTATCTTTTTGTTGATGACCGGAATGCGGATGCCGTAGGTGAATTTGTTGACCAGGATGAAATCCCCAACCAGCAGCGAGGGCACCATGGAGCCGGTGGGAATTTTGAACGGCTCGTACAAAAACGAGCGCAGCAGAAATACAATCAAAATGACGGGGAAAAAACTTTTTGCCATTTCAACCACGACCGGATCCTGCGTGCCGTCAATGCGCTTTTTGCGGAACAGAAGGTGGTCAACCAGCCAGATGATGCCGGTGATGACCGTGGCGGTCAGCAGCACCGCCGCAAATCCCATCACCTCCTTGAAAGTCAGCATCGCCAGCGACGCGATCAACAGCACCGGCCAGGCGATTTCG
>JANPNJ010000519.1:0-2045 GCA_031427395.1 Burkholderiales bacterium | reverse complement strand
TTCACAAAAATCCCCAATGGCTGCGGCGGCATTGAGGAGCGCATGGCGGTGATCTGGGACGCGGGTGTCAACACCGGTCGTTTGACCCCGAGCGAATTTGTCGCCATCACGTCAGCCAACGCCGCCAAGCTGTTTAATATTTATCCGCAAAAAGGTGTCGTCAGTGTTGGCGCCGACGCCGATCTGGTGTTGTGGGATCCGCAGGGTACCAAAACCATATCCGCCAAAACCCAGCACAGCCAGCTCGACTTCAACGTGTTCGAGGGCCGCCAGGTGCGCGGCATTCCCAGCCACACCATCAGCCAGGGGCGTGTGGTGTATGCCAACGGCGATTTGCGTGCTGAGGCAGGAAAGGGTCGTTACATCAAGCGTCCGGCGTTTGGCACGAATTTTCAGGCAAGCGCCCTGCGCACAAAAGATTTGCAGCCGACTGCGGTCAAGCGTTGAATCTGTCCCGCCAGGAGAACACACATGGAAATGAAAACCAAGCCAGCCATCAATGACATGCGCATCAACGGCGCTCGCCTGTGGGATTCCCTCATGGCGCTGGCCAAAATCGGTGCCACACCCAAGGGTGGCGTGTGCCGTCTGACACTCACCGACCTCGACAAACAGGGGCGTGATCTGGTGCTGTCGTGGGCGCGCGAGACGGGCATGACCGTGACCATAGATAAAATCGGCAACGGCTTCATGCGCCGCGCAGGTCGCAACAACCAACTTGCGCCGATTGTCACCGGCAGCCACATCGACACCCAGCCCACTGGCGGCAAATTCGACGGCAACTACGGTGTACTGGCGGGTATTGAAGTGGTGCGCACACTCAATGATCACGGCATTGAAACCGAGGCACCGATTGAAGTTGCGTTCTGGACCAACGAAGAAGGCTCGCGCTTTGTGCCGGTGATGATGGGCTCTGGCGTCTTTGCCAAGGCCTTCACGCTTGAACATGCCTATGCGGCGACCGACACCGAAGGCAAATCAGTGAAAGATGAGCTGGCGCGCATCGGCTACATCGGCGATGAGGAGCCAGGCGACCATCCGATTGGTGCCTATTTTGAGACCCACATCGAGCAAGGCCCGGTGCTGGAGGATCACGACACCACCATCGGTGTGGTTACCGGGGTGCTGGGCATTCGCTGGTACGACTGCACCGTGACCGGCATGGAAGCGCACGCCGGACCCACGCCCATGGCGTTGCGCCGTGATGCCTTGCAGGTGGCCGCCAGCCTGATGCAGGAAGTGGTCGCCATTGCGCTCCACCACGCCCCGCATGGCCGCGGCACGGTCGGCATGGTGCAGGTACACCCCAACAGCCGCAACGTGATACCGGGGCGGGTGAAATTTTCGATTGACTTGCGCAACGCCACCGATGCCCTGGTTGACCAAATGGATGCCGACATTCGCGCCGCAGTCAAACAGCACGCCGATGAGAGCGGCTTGCCGATTGCCATCGAGCAGGTGTCGCACTATCCGGCGCAGCCGTTTCATGCCGACTGTGTGCAAGCGGTGGCGGATGCCGCCAAAAAGCTGGGCTACTCCAACATGCCGGTGGTGTCCGGCGCGGGGCATGACGCGGTGTACATGGCACGGCTGGCACCGGCCGGCATGATTTTCATCCCCTGCAAGGACGGCATCAGCCACAATGAAATCGAGGATGCCAAGCCCGAACACATCACCGCAGGGTGCAATGTGCTGCTGCATGCCATGCTGGCGCAGGCAAAGGTGGTGTGATCCGCTTGCGGCGTGGCCGGTGGCTTAGAATTCGGGCATGACCGCATTTTTTGCCAAGCCGTCCGCGAACGGCTTCACCCTGCTGGAAATATTGGTGGTGCTGGCGCTGATCGCCGCCGTGGCCGGCATCGCCCTGCCCAATTTCGGGCGCTTTCTGGACAGCTTCACCAACAACACCAACTGGCGTGAGCTGGAAGCGGAGCTGGGCGATCTGCCCTATCGTGCGTTTTCAACCGGGCGAACACTGCGGCTGGACAACACCAATGCGCGCGAACACCTGCAAAAATTGCCGGCCAATTGGCAATTTGCGGCCA
>JANPNJ010000518.1:0-3014 GCA_031427395.1 Burkholderiales bacterium | reverse complement strand
GCGATGTCGGCGTTGCTGGCGCCGCGCGCGAGCTGCATGGCGATTTCCTGCTGGCGCGGCGGCAGATCGACATTTTGCAGGGCGCGGGCAAATTTCAGGATCATCGGTTCCTGGCGGATGATGCGCACCGCCACCGGCGCGTTCCGGTCATCCGACAAGGCATAGGCGCGCAGTTGCACCCGGCCCCAGTGGGTGGTGCGGCTGAGCAGTGGCACCTGTTCGTGTTCGAGCATGCCGATGGCTTCGGTCAGCACCTTCCTCACATTGTCGTTTTCGCCGCTGGCAGCGTCGTGGGCAAAATTGCCGCCGGCCGCCTGCAAAGCGAGCCGCCTGCCCTGGTCACTCGCATGCACAATGCTGCCGTCACGATTGACCATCAGCACCGCATCGTCCGCGGTATCAATGAATTCGTGCGCGCTGTCTATTTTCGCGGGCGCGGGAGCGGCCACCGCATGGGTGACATAGTGCATCACACTCGCCAGCGCCTCCTGGTCCTGCTCGCTGAAATTGGCTTGTTGTTTGTTGCGGTACAGGCTCAGTTGGCCGAGCGCCACGCCGTGGTCGCGCGCGATGCCGTAGAGCACATGGTGGGCGTCCAGGTCCTTCAGTATTTCCTGGTAATAGGCGCTTTCGCGGAAAGCCGCGTCGGGCTCGGCCACCGCCACGGATTTTTCCGCCGCCGCGCGGGCGAGAAAATTTTCCCGGAAATCGTATTTGCCGCCGGTGTAAAAGTGGTCAAAGTAAAGCTGTAGCTTGGGCACAGTCAGCATGCGCTCGGCCACCATGTTTTGCATGTGGCCGGTGCCGTCAACCCAAAAAAATCCGGCCGAATCGGCTGGCACCAATTCGCGCACCAGCGGCAGCAGGCGCGGCATCAGGGTTTCGCTCGGCAGCCCCAGGCAACACAGATGGCGGATGTTGGCACGCAGGTTGGATTGTTTCATGACGCCTCCGTGCCGTGGAGTGCGGTCAGGCGCACGATGCCGACCGGTTTGGCAAAGCCGCGCAGGGTTTGTTCGCCGAGTGATTCACCCGTGGCCGACTCGCCAATGGCGGCAAACGCACGCTGTGAGATCAGCACCTCGCCCGAGGCCGCCTCGGCGCACAGCCGAGCGGCCAGGTTGGTGACGGGGCCAATCGCCGCGTAATCAATGCGGTGATCAAAACCAATCGCCCCCACCGTGGCAAAGCCGTGGGCGATGCCGATGCCCAAGCCAAGATCAAAGCCGCGTTGCCGCCAGCGCGCGTGCAATTGTTTCGCGCGGTCGCGCATCAACAGCGCCATCTGCGCGGCACGCAATGTCGGCTCGCTGATTGGCACGGGGTCGTTGAAAAACACCATCAGGCCGTCGCCGGTGAAACGCTCCAGCGTTCCCTGGTGCGCCATGACCAATTCACCCATCGCCTGGTGGAATTCGGCGAGTGCCTGCATCACCACCTCCGGCTCGCCGGTTTCGGCGAAGGCGGTGAAGCCGCGCAGGTCGAGAAATACCACGGTGATTTCGCGGCGGTGCGAGATGAGCGGATCATCGGCACCGCCGGCCACAATCAAATCCACCAACTGCGGTGAAAAAAAACGTTTCAGGCTGTTGAGGCGTTCGCTCTTGGCGACTTCCGCAACCACCCGCGCCTCCAGCGAACGGGCGAGGCCGGCCAATTCACTGCGTTGGGATGCGACGGTTTCGTATAGGCGTTTGATGCGCATCAGCGAGCGCACCCGCGCCAGCAGCTCGTGTTTGTCGATGGGCTTGGATAAAAAATCATCGGCACCGGCCTCCAGCCCGCGCACCCGATCCTGTTTGGAGTCGAGTGCTGTCACCATCACCACCGGCAGCATGCTGTGCGCCGCGTCCGCGCGGATGCGGCGGCAGGTCTCAAAGCCGTCGAGGCCCGGCATCACCACATCGAGCAACACCAGATCGGGTACGCGTTTGCCGATGGCAACGAGCGCGGCTTCGCCGCTGGCGGCCACCTCGGTCGCATAGCCGTGGAAGGACAAAATATCGGCGAGCAGGGTGGTGTTCATCGGTGTGTCGTCGACGATCAACACCGTGCCGTTGGCTGTGGGCAGGGCGGTCGGGGTTACGTTTGGTGCGGGCAGGTTGCGGGTGTCCATCAGGCTATTTTGCGCTTGTTGCCGGATGTGGTGTCAACCCGATACAGGTTTGAGCAATCCGGCCACGGTGCGCAAAAACACCCGCAGGTTGATTGGCTTGGGCTCAAAGGCATCAAACCCCGCCTCACGGATTTTGTCGCGGTCATTGCCCATCACGGAGGCGGTGATGGCCATGATGCGGGTGGACTGAATGCCGACATCGGCGCGGATGGCATGCAGGGCTTCGAGCCCCGACATGCCGGGCAGGTGGATGTCCATCAGCACCAGGTCAGGTTTTTCGCGGTGCATCATGGCGATAGCGGCTTCGGCGTTGTCGGTCTCGGCCACGCGATAACCTTGATGCATGAGCACATCGGCCATCAGGCGGCGGCTTTTTTCGTCGTCTTCGACTATCAGGATCAAGGCAGGCTCCATTGTTGTGTTGGTTGTATGCGTCTGGCCATAAAATGAAACGAAAAATCCAATATCCATGGGCTTTTTGGAGCAAAAATGTCTGAAGAGTGCTGTTGATATTGGAGTTTGGCGATTTTGTGCTGATTGTCAGTTTTTTTGTTGCCCTCGCATCCGAGACACCCTAGCCTGCATATTTCACGGGTCGGCCCGTTTTGCTGTGGTTCTTCGCTCTTGGCAACCGACATTTCCGGCAAATCCAAATTGTACTTCGTGAGAGTGATGGCCTGCGCGCTCGATAGTGGGCGGCTGAGCGGTCCTTTTCCACTCTCTTCCCTCGCAATATCTCGATATTGCTCGGTCAGTCGAGTGAAAAATTACTCGCTGATCCACCCACTCTCGAACGCGCCCCCGTGAAATATGCAGGCTAGGACATTTGCCGGTGTCAAAGCCGACAATGAATCCCCAGGTATTTTTATCACGCGCCGCCAATAAAGGAACCCACCCG
>JANPNJ010000517.1:0-1569 GCA_031427395.1 Burkholderiales bacterium | reverse complement strand
TGCCCGACCGGCGCGGCTCGCTCAACATCGACGACGAAGGCAATGCCACACAAAAAAATGTGCTGATCGAGGACGGCATTCTCAAAGGCTACATGCAGGACACTCTGAACGCGCGGCTGATGAATGTGCCCGTCACCGGCAACGCCCGCCGCGAATCCTACGCGCACATCCCGATGCCGCGCATGACCAACACCTATATGCTCAACGGCGACAAAACGCCGGAGGAAATCATCAGCAGCGTCAAACACGGCCTGTATGCCGCCAATTTCGGCGGCGGCCAGGTCGATACCACCAGCGGCAAATTCGTGTTCTCGGCCTCCGAAGCCTACATCATCGAAAACGGCAAGATCGCCTGGCCGGTGGTCGGTGCGACACTCATCGGCAACGGCATCGAATCGTTGAAGCAAGTGTCGATGATCGGCAACGACATGAAGCTCGACTCGGGGGTCGGCGTGTGCGGCAAGGAAGGCCAGAGCGTGCCGGTGGGGGTGGGGCAGCCGACCTTGCGCATCGAGGGGCTGACGGTTGGGGGCACGGGTTAAATGACGGCTGTTGATGCGGGTGCCATATTGCCCGCCGCCCGCATCCCGCTGGTGTTCCCACGCCATTTTTCATGGCGCGCCATTGCCGCTGTTGTCGCCGAAAAATTCGGCTTGCGCGGCCTGCGCATAACGCTGATGGTCGGTACCATGGTCGGGTATTTGTGGTGGCGCGGCTGCGGCAATGTGCTGTGCACGATTTTGTATGTGCTGGCGGCGGCGACCTTGTTTTTTGCGGTGCTGGTCGCATGGACGGCCAAGGAGTCGCTCGACAAATTCGCCAAGGACCACGCGGCCGGCGCGTGGTTGATCATCGACAACGAAGGGGTGGGCGGCGAGGCCGGCGACAAAAAATTCAAGATGCCGTGGAGCCAATTCCGCCGCGTGACGGAACGAAATCAATTGTGGCTGCTCGAAACCAACAGCGGCGGCTGGATGGTGCTGCCGACCACCCACTTCAACGCCGAGGCATGGGCGCTGATGCGCGCCAACCGGCGGGAACGATTGGTCGGCCGCAGATGAGCGTGGAGTGGTGAATGCGCGCAAATCCAATTTGACACCGCATCCGTATCAACAGGATAGGACAACAACGGAGCCCAAATGAAACGACGCACCTTTCTCATAGCCTTACTGGGCGCAACCGGAGCCTATACCATGACCATGCTGAAAAATCTTTTCGCCCAGTCACGCGCACCCGACACACCCGATGCCGCCGCCATCAAGCAGGCAATGGAGCAGGCCAACGCCGCCAAACCCAAAATAGACAAGCTCGAACTTTCTGCCGCCGAGTGGAAAAAGCGCCTCACCCCCGCGCAATACGATGTGCTGCGCAACGAGGGCACCGAGCGCGGCGGCAGCAGCATTCTCAACCAGGAAAAACGCAAAGGCGTGTTTCACTGCGCGGGCTGTGACCTGGCGGTGTTCACCTCTGAAATGAAATATGAAAGCGGCACCGGCTGGCCGAGTTTTTTCACCACCCTGCCGGGCGTGTTCAACAAAAAAACCGATTTCAAATTGATCTATCCGCGCA
>JANPNJ010000516.1:0-13844 GCA_031427395.1 Burkholderiales bacterium | reverse complement strand
ATCCAGTGGTCGAAATTTTCAGGGATCACTTCAAAGCCCGATATGACGCGGCTGCCGCCGCGCTCGATGGCGAGTGTCACTTTTGGCCGCGCGCCGCCGGGTGAGCCGCCGTGAATGTACAGCGCGCCAAGTATTTCCTCTGCCGCGCCTTCCTGCACCAGCAGCGCGTCTTCAGCCAAATTTTCCAAAGAGGGCGAAGATGCCGACGCGACATCTGCCATGGCCGGACGAAACTCCAGCGCACCCATGGCCCGGTCGCCGATGTAGGCGAGCCGGTCAAGCGGCGAAATTTCGCGGGGATCCCAGCCAAGGTTTTTTTTCATGGCGCGATCCATCAGCAACAGGCCCCAGCCATCGGGCAACGCATCGCTGAATACACCATGCAGGCCGCTGAATAGATTGGTCGCGGACTTGAATGCGCCGAGTCTCAAATCGAAGTGCTTCATGGGCGAAAGACCGAACCCGGACTTTATCCACACGGGGTCGTATTCAAACCAGATTTCCCCGCGATCACTTTTCGCCAATCCACCGACACGGTTTCCGCCCAGCAGCACATCCAATTCGAAAATGTGCTTTTGGGGTTTCATTTTTTTCACCCGCGACCCCTTTTCCTGTGTTTGCCAACAACATCTTTAAGCGAAACAATTTCGTTGGGCGCGAACGCCTGCTCAAAGTATTCCATGCATCCCAGGGCGTTGGAAATTTTGAGCAGCGACAAAAAGGAAACTTCCCCGGTGCTTTCAAATCTTTTGATGGAGGCTTCTGTGACGCCGGATTTTTCGGCCAATGTTTTTCTTGAAAAGTTTTGGGCCAGCCGCCGATTTTTGGCTCGACCGGCCACATGGAACATGACATTTGCAGAACTCATAAAAGATAACATGATGGCCATTATAGGCAATAATACAACATTAATGGATTGTATATTATCTGTTATTCATCCTATTAAATCAAGGCATTTTGGGTGTGCGTATGCGCCAATGAGCAAAAGCCTGACGCAGGTTCAGTCGGCGATGCCGACAAAGCGGGGAAGATTAAAGGGGCCAGGCTCGATATATTTCTGTGCTAGAACTAAAGGGGCCAGGCTCGCATTTTCTCAGGTCTCATAAATTGGCAAAACATATCGAGCCTGGCCCCATAAATTTCCATGGCCCCATAAATTTCCATAAATTTCTGCACGCCAGATGGCGGGTTTGAAATCAGCGCCTGCGCAAGGTGGGAACGCGATGGCGGAGGCGTTTGCCAAGTTGAAGGGGAAGGCGTAGCGGGTAGTAAAAAAGCAAAGGGGGCTTTCGCCCCCCTGCTTATTGCTACTTTGCTTTATCTTCCACCGCGTCAAGCGGCAATTCAAATGCAATGAAGAGTATGCAATCCTCTTTGCTCGCGCACTTGCCGCTATGTGGTTTTCTCGCGGGGCCGTAGGCGTAGGTGCCGGGTTTGAGAATCGCTGTCTTCTGGCCGTCGTAGGTAACGTGCAACTCTCCCGCAACCAAGATCATGCGCTCGGCGGAGGTGTGCCAATGGCGCGGTAGGTCAGATTTGCCGGGGATTTTGAAGAACACGTCTAGGTTGTTCTTGGCGGGGTCGCCATTTAGAACTGCAATGCCGCAACCCGTTGGCAAGAACGGTGGGCATGGGTTCCACTTGAGATCTGTATCCTTTGCGGTTCGCGAAATTGCCATTTCAGTAACGGGTTTCGCAATTGTCACTGGCGCTGCTGCCGGGGCCGGTGTTTGCGCAACGGCGTTGATGCCAATCATGGCGCAAGCGGCACCTAATGCGGCCAACATGCCCGCTCGCGGGGATGGTATGGATAAAAACTTGCAAATCATCATTGCTCCTCAAAAGTAATGGGGTTGGTAAGTGGTCGTTGCCCGACTGCGGTCGGCGTCGGCGACATCATTATAGCGATTTACAAACACGCTGTCGCGGCCACTGCCACAGCCACGGCTTAGCCTCGCTCGCGTCCAGGCCGTATATTTGTCTGATAAATCGCGCGAGGGGTCAGGTCTAAAATCGCACGAGGGGTCAGGTCTATAATCGTAGCGTCGTGCTGCTTATCTGGCAACCCGCTGCTGTGATCTAAGGGGTCAGCGTCATTTATGTTGAAAAAATTGACGGTAACCATTTTATGCTGCGCCTCAATTATCAGGATTATTGGCGCGGGTTACTGGCGCAAAGGAAAGACAATCTATGAAAAAGAAAATCAAATACACGAATGAACCCCTGGGTGAGATCCGGTTGATTGCGGATTTCTTGCCCAGCCCTGCCGAACTTTCATTTAATGAAGAAGCGGTCAAAGTGACTTTGGCTTTGAGCAAAAAAAGCGTTGAATTTTTCAAGACCGAAGCCACTAAAAACCATACGCAGTACCAGCGCATGATTCGCCGTTTGGTAGATGCTTATGTTGAGTCACATAGCCGTTCCTGACCCATTTTATTTCGCATCTTAAATGTCAGCCTTGATTTATACTGCGCCCGTGCCTACTCCTGCCGCCACTACTGATTACTTGAAGCTGTCTGTTTCCGAGCGCATTCAGCTCGTCGAGGACATCTGGGACAGCATTGCTGCGGAAGCATCAAATACCGTTGTGTTGTCGCAAGCCCAAAAAGCCGAGTTGCATCGTCGCGTCGTCGCGCACCACGCCGACCCTTCCACTGCCCTTCCGTGGGAGCAGGTGCGATCCAAGTTATTTCCCAATAAACCCTGATGTTGGTCTTGCTCCGTCCTGAGGCTGAGCAAGAACTTCTGGAAGCTCAGGCTTGGTATGAATCCAAGGCCTTGGGGCTCGGCTTTGAGTTTGCCCGTGCCGCTGATGCGGCAGTCGCGTCCGCACTTCGTAATCCATACGCGCATTTGCGCATCGAAGAGGAGTTCCGCCGGGTGCTGTTCCGTAAATTTCCTTACACGCTTATCTATCTCCCAAGCCCGGACGAGTTGCTGGTGGTTTCGTTCTTTCATCAGCATCGGGAGCCGGGGACTTGGCATCAGCCGTTTGGTGGTTGATGCGCATGGCATCCTGGACGGCGTAAAGAATTTGGTGCGGTTGGACATTTCGGCTTGTTTCAAAAGCCGATTAAAAATGCAAAAGTAGCCTATTTAAGCCGCTTTTCAGCCAATAAACCTCCAAACACCCCACCAATAATAGGGTTTCAATTCAAAATGCCCCACACACCAATCACATGAGCAAAGACGATAAACGCATTTCACATGGTCCGTTCAAAGGCAAGACGATCACATTTGCCCCGACTGCACGCATCGAGGACTTTGCTGCTCTCGCAAACGAGTTCATGGAGGAGATGTTCGACCTTCTGCCCGGCGAGTACCTGATTTCTGATGAATCTGATCTACGGGACTTCACGGCAATGGGTTCATCGGATACTTCTGAGCTTTGGAAGCGTATCAAAGTGATCTATGGCATCGAAGCCCCCGACGCCGATTCCGGGAGGCTCGTGAACATATTCATTGAGATCGCACGACGCAGGAACGTCCAATGACGCCGAACTCGTCAATCAAATTCGCCCCCTTCGGTGGCCGGACGCCGCAAAAGCGCGGCACCTTTTACCTCAGTCGTTAGCCTTAAAGTCGCACGAGTTATACTTTTATTTCGCAAGGAGGTCGTCCCATGAAAAAAGTTAGTTTTACTTATTGGCGCGATGGGAAATACTACATCGGCTTTCTCAACCAATACCCTGACTATCAGACGCAGGCCACAACCAAGACCGAATTGACCGAAAATTTGACTGACCTGCTAAAGGATATTTCGTCACGCGAAGTACCTTATATCCGCAAAGTAGAAGAACTGCTGGTCGCCTAAGTGAAGAGGCGGGATCTCATCAAGCTGCTTGAGGAAATGGCTGTACTTTGGTTCGCCATGGAGGTCGCCATGACTGGTATACCAATGCGAGCACAAAGCAATCGCAGCCTGTGCCAAGACACGTGGAGATCAATGAATATTTGGCAAAGTCAATTATCAAGAAGCTGGGCGGGGTGTGACACGGGGGTCAAAGTCGCTCACTTTTGTTTTGGCGCAGCCTCATTGAGAAACGCCAAACCAGCCAACTGACACCACTTTCCAGCCAATTTATCCCCAAACCCCTCACCAACACTAGGGTTTCAACACCAAAGAATAAACCGCCTTGCCCGCCAGCAACGGCGTCGTTTTTCCACTCACCCAATCCCCATGACCAGCAGCGTAAAACGGCGACAGCGGGTGTCCGCTTTGCCCGCCTGGCATGTGGAAAATCGCGTGTTCTTCCCGACCCGGTGCCACCACCATGCGCTCGGATGCGCCGAACGCGGGGCCGGCCACCAGTGGCATGTTGTTGTCGCCGGGTAGTGGGTCGCTCGGCATGTTCAGCCAGCGTCCCAGTTGTGGCATGGCGCGGGTGAAGGGATGGCGGATGTTGGCGCGGTTGCGTTCGCCCCATGTTGCCTTGGCGAGGCTGCCGTGTTGTTTGGTGAGTTCAAGGCTGACGCTGGTAAGTTGGGCGAGCAGGAATGCCTGCCAGCTTGCATGCGGCATGGGCAGCAGGTGGGTGGGTTGCAAAGTGATGGCCGCCCACACCGCGTATTCGGCGCGCCCGTCCCAGCTTGGCATGCCGCCGCTGGTTGTTTCGGCGATGGGTTTGGCACCGGCTGCATTCAGCCAGGTTTTCCACAGCGCATCCACCACCGCCTGCCGGTAGGCGCGGGTGAGCCGGTGTCCGGCGTGGTCAATGTCGGCTTTGCCATTCCAGCTTGTCAAAATTTCCACTGCCGCACGGTGCGCCGGGTCGCTTGATTGCGCGGCGGTTTGTTTGATGAGTGTCGCCCAGCGTTGCAAAAAACGTGATTCGTTGTCGCGCTGGATGGCGAACAGGTCGGACTCGGTGAAGCGTTGTTTTTCGTTGAGGCGGGCGCGAATCTGGCTGCCGCGCGCGCCGGGGTCGAAGCCGCCGTCGCCGATTTTTTTGCCGTCCGCGCCACCGAGCAGGCGGTTGTTCGCAGTGGAGATGTGTGCGCTGGCCGGGTTTTTGATTTGCGGATATTCATCGGCGGCAAGCCAGCGGTCGGGCAGTTTTTCCAACGGGGTGAAGCGCCCGCGCGTGGCGTTGAATGCCCAATCGGGGTAATGCGGCATGCGCCCGGCGATGGTCCAGCCGATATTGCCTGCCGCATCCACCACCACGATATTTTGGTGCGGCATGCCAGCGCGGGGTGCCAATTGCAGCGCGGCATCGACGCTATCGGTGGTCATCAATTGCGACAACACGGTATTGACCGCGCCGATGCGATACAGCGCCCAATTGAAGGCAAACGCCTGTTTTTTACCATCAATGGTGGCGTGGCGCAACACCGGGCCCGCATCGGTTTCGCGCACCAGCAGGGTGTGAGGTTCGCCGCCTTTGACAATAATGATTTCCTCGATTTCGCGGATATTTACATCCGCCGCCAGCGGCACCCAGTCAAACCACTTGCCGGTGGCATTGGTGAAGCCCCAAGCGATGTGGCCGTTGCTGCCGACGACCAAACCGGGTAGCCCCGGCAAACTCACACCGACCATGCGGCGTTTTTCGCCATCCCCCACCAGCAATTGGGTGCGAAACCAGATGTTGGGCGCACCAAGGCTCAAGTGCATGTCGTTGGCCAGTATCGCGCCGCCGTGCGCCGTGCGTGCGCCGCCCACCGCCCAGTTGTTGCTGCCAGGGTGCAATTCCAGGTCGGGCGCGGATTCCGCGCGGGCGGTCATCACCACGCTTTTTTCGCGCACGTTGAGTTGCGCGGCACTTGGCAGTGGCCGCGCCGCCACCACCGAGCCATCCAGCGGCGCATCAAATGTGCCGCCCAGCGGATGCAGCCAATCAAACAACGTGTCGCCGATCTGGCGGCGCAGCAGTGCATCATTGAAGCGCGCCTCACCGCTGCGGCCTTGCAGCATGGCGTTCATCTCGCAGACCACCAGCATCGAATCAATCGCCGTCCACGCTTGTGGCGTGGTGCGCAACAGCAGGTATTGCCACGGCCGCACGGCGAGCGCATTGAGGCCGGCGTTGATACCATCGGTGTATTCAGCCAATGTTTGTTGTTCGCCTGCGGACAATGCCTGCCAGTGCGCCAGCATGCGTGCACGCAGCCGATGGCGGCGCTTTTCCTGATCAACCTTGAGTGTGGCAGAGCCAAACAATTGCGATAGTTCTCCCGCCGCCGAGCGGCGGGTGAGATCCATCTCGAAAAAACGTTCCTGGGCATGCACAAAACCAAGGGCGCGATTCGCGTCCCGCATGTTTTTTGCGGCAATGACGGCCACACCCAACGCATCACGGCTCAACGTGACCGGCGCGCCGAGGCCGGCCAACGACATGTCGCCGTTGAGAACGGGCAGGCTGCCGCGCATCGCAAAATAAATGCTGATGGCAATAACCACGGCCAGCGCAACAACAGCGGCGATGAGCCGGAGGAAAAATCGCGGCAATGATTTAACAGGTTTGTTCATTTTTTCTTCGCGCGCGGGTGCGCCGCATCATAAACCTTGGCAAGGTGTTGAAAATCGATATGGGTATAAACCTGGGTGGAGGCAATGCTCGCGTGGCCCATCATCTCCTGCACGGCGCGCAAATTTTGCGATGATTGCAGCAGGTGCGAGGCAAACGAATGCCGCAGCATATGCGGATGCACGTCAATGTCGATACCTTGTTTGGCCGCCCGTTGTTTGATGCGTTTTTGGAAAACCGTGGCGGTGATGCGCATGCCGGATCGGCCCAGAAACAGCGCTGTTTCGGCGGGGTCGCGCATTTTATCGTTGCGCACCGCCAGCCAGCGCTTCACCGCTTCGATGGCAGGCTTGCCCACCGGAATGATGCGGGTTTTGTTGCCCTTGCCGGTGACGCGGATTTCCTGCGCGGCGAAATCAATGCTGTCGCCATCGAGACTGACCAATTCGGCAATGCGCAGCCCGCATGAATACAGCAACTCAAAGGCGGCGCGATCACGCAGCCCCTCGCGCGAATCATCTTCAAAGCTGACCAGCCGTATCGCCTCCTCGATGCCGAGTGTCTGCGGCAGGCGCTTGGCGGCTTTGGGTGCGCGTATGCCGTCGCAGGGATTGCTGTTCCCCTGCTGGTGCAAAAGACAATATTTGAAATAGCCGCGCCAGCCGGACAACAAACGGGCAATGGCGCGCGGGGTCATGCCACGGCTGTGTAGCCCAGCCAGAAAGCGGCGGATGTCGTTGCCACCCAATTGGTCAATGGTGACCGCGCGGCGCGGGTCGCTGGCGGAGGCGGCGAATTTGGCCAGGTCCGCGAGGTCACGCCGGTAATTGTTGATGGTGAGTTTGGACAGCCTGCGCTCGAAAGCCAGATGCGCGAGATAGTCCTCGGCGAGCGGTGGCAGGGTGGTGTTTGGGGTCATTTTTTCCGAATTAAAAAATGCAACCGCCGGTGAACGCAGATCAACGCCGATATGACTGGTGCGGCTAAATGTTTTGCCCGGTTCCGGCATTGTCCGGGTGCGGCACAAACTGCAAATCACGCGCCAGCACGGCGGAAAATATTCCACCGATGCGCGACAAAAACATGGTTCCCATGCCTGTGTAAAAACGTTCCGCGTTTTCGCTGGCGAGCAGCAGCACGCCGAACACACGCTCCGCTTTGAGCGGCACCATCGCGTAGGATTTCAGGTGCGGCGCGTGTTCGCCAAACCACAAATGGGTCTCATACACCGGGTGGGTGCCGACGTAGGGTGTGGACATGGCTTCGACAAATTGCGTAAGCTCGGCGGCGACCGGCTGGAATTCCGGCGCGCTGGTGCCATCCGGCACGGCCACATGCCACAGCCGCACCACCAGATGCGGGATTTGAAAGGTATCGACCATATCCAGATACAAGGTGTCGATGGTTTGCCCGCGGGTTTTTGCGTCAATGAGTTTCAGCGTAAGCGCCTGTACCTTGTCCGAGGTGGCATCGTTTTCTGTGCCAAAGCGGATCAATTCCGCCAGCTTGGTTTCGAGCAGCCGGACTTTCTCGCGGGTGGCGATGAGCTGGCGCTCGGGGATGGAAACCGTGCGCCCGCCGTGCGGGTGCGGCACTTCGATATCGAGCAGCACGTCCGGGTGCGCCTCAAAAAATTCCGGATGGCTGCGCAGGAATTCGGCGACTTGCTCAATGCTCAGTGCGTCAATGGACATGGTGGTTTTTTGGGTGGGTTGAATGGGGGTATGCGTGAGTATGTGTGTTCAGATTTCCACTTCACCGCGAAATACCGTGGTGGCGGTGCCCGACATCAACACCGGTGAATCACCACCCTGCCATGTTACCGAAAGTTCGCCGCCACGGGCGCTGACCCGGACACTGGCATCGAGCAAACCCCAGGTGATGCCGATGACCACCGCCGCACAGGCGCCGGTGCCGCAGGCGAGGGTCTCGCCCGCGCCGCGCTCCCACACCCGCAGCCGGATGTGGGTGCGGGAAACAATTTGCATGTAGCCGACGTTGACTCTGTTCGGGAATGCCGGGTGATGCTCGAGCAGCGGGCCTTCTGTGGTGACGGCAGCGGCGTCCACATCGGCCACCACCTGCACCGCATGGGGGTTGCCCATCGACACCACACCGATTTCGCGGCGGTGGCCGGCAACCGTAATCGGGTATCGCAGCGCCTGTGTGTCGGCGACAAACGGAACATCCACGGGGGACAATCGCGGCGCACCCATATCGACGGTGACGCGGCCATCGGGCAGGACACGCGGGCGGATGATGCCGTTCATGGTGGCCACGCGCATTTCTGTTTTTTCGGTCAGCCCCTCGGCACGCACAAACAGCGGAAAGCAGCGCGCACCATTGCCGCAATGCTCGACTTCCTCGCCGCTGGAATTAAAAATGCGATAGCGAAAATCCACGTCCGGTGCCGGGGCGGGCTCGGCCAGCAGCACCTGGTCGCAGCCAATGCCAAAGTGGCGGTCGGCGAGGGCGCGGATTTGTGCGGGGGTGAGGGTGGAGGCCTCGGGCTGGCTGATGCCATTGAGCATGACAAAATCATTGCCCTGCCCGTGCATTTTGGTAAAGCGCAGCCGCATGGCGACGCCTAGCTGGTTTCGGAAGGAAAATACGTGAAGGCGGAATCAACCAGCGCGGGATCGGCGTCGATTTCGTTGGCTTCTTCGATGGACAGCTCGGGAGGCTTGTCGGCGGGGTTTTTCACCGAGGCGCGAAACGCGGGATCGGCGGCAATGCGTGAGATGGCAATGGACGAGGCTTCATCGGCAGTGCCTGCGTCAACGTAAACGTTTTTGAAAAACCCCATCCACGACTGCGCCCCGTCGCGATCGATGAGAAAATTTTCGCCGTGCACCAGGATGTGAAAAAAGGCCATGGGCTGATTCTAAAGTAAATTCTGGAAAATGCCACACCCCCTGAACAGGGTATGTTTGATGTTTTCTTAAATCGCGACAGCGATTTGGGAACTGAACGCTCCCCTCTCCCGCCTTCGGCGGGGGAGGGGTTGGGGGTGGGGGTTGAGCGTTTGTGATGTCATTATTTATGAAACGCTCAATAAAAGGATTTTTCGCCCTCCGGCCGGGTCTTGAAGCGCTTGTGAACCCAAAAATACTGGTCCGGCATCTCCAAAATGCGCGATTCGATAAAGGCATTCATGCGCCGGGCATCGGCTGCCGGGTCATCAGTTGGAAAATTGTCCCAGGCCGGGTAAAAACGCGACTCATAGCCAGTGGCGGTCATGCGGGTAATCAGCGGCACGACTTTTGCGCCGGTGATTTTGCATAGCCGCGACATGGCCGTGACCGTGGCGGTTTTCACCCCGAAAAAATCGACAAAAACCGCGTCTTTGGCACCAAAATCCATGTCCGGCAAATAGTAAAACAACTTATTCGCCTTGAGTGCCTTGAGCACCGGGCGCAGTCCCTGCTGGCGGGTGACCAATTCGGCGTTGTTCCAGCGCTGCCGGGCGCGCCGCAGGGCGCGGTCAAACACCTTGCTCTTTTGTGTCGAATACATGGAGAAAATTTCCGGGTATTCGTGCGACACCTTGGCGCCGCCAAAGTCGAGCCCGACAAAATGCGGGGCCAGCAAAATCACCGGCACCCTGCCGCGCCATTCGTCCAGATAATGCCGGTCAACGAGGGTGCCGCGCCGCATGGCTGCATTCACCGGCGCATACCAAAGATGCCCCAGCTCCAGCGTGGCGCGGGCCAGATTGCGGAATACCCCGCGGCCGATCGCCAGCCGTTCCGCCTCGGATTTGTCCGGCAGGCATTGGGCCAGATTGGTCAGTGTGACCCGCCGCCGTCCCCAGTGAAACAGCAGCACACCCAGGCCATTGCCCAATGCCGCCACCCATGATTGCGGCAGCCAGCGCATCACCCACAGCAAAAATAGTGCCAGTCGCATTGATTATTCAGTGGTGTGGGTTGGGGAGGGCGGGGCACCGGCAGGGCGTTTGTAGCGGTTATAGCCCCACAAATATTGCGCCGGTGCCATGTCGATCAATTTTTCCACCATGGCGTTGGTTTGTTGCACGGCGGTCATTTTATCGGCTGAAAAGGGCGCATCCATTGGCACAATGTGTACGCAATAACTGTGTGCATTCTCCAGCCGCTCGGCAAAACAATACAGCACCGCGGCATGGTGCGCCCGTGCCAGGCGCGGCAGCAGGGTCATGGTGTAGGCTTTTTGCCCAAAAAAATCCGCCCACACGCCTTCGCCGCCGCGCTCGCTCGCCGGCACCTGGTCAGGCAGGATCATGATGCTGCCGCCGGACTTGAGTGTTTTCAGCAACATGCGCACCCCGCTGGCATTGGCCGGTGCCAGGGTTGCCCCGCCGCGCGCGCGCCCTGCTGCCATGATGGGTGCCAGCCATGATTGTTTTGGCGGTCGGTAGAGGGCGGTGATTGGCTGGCGGCCGGCAATGTAGCGTCCGGCAAGGTCAAAGCAGCCCAAATGCGGCGAGACAAAAATGATCGGTCGCTTGTCGGCCAGTGCTTGCTCCACATATTTCCAGTCCTGGCATGGCACCACCAATTCGTTCAAGCGCGCAATCGAAGCTGTCCACGCCAATGTCAGCTCGGTGATGGCTTTGCCCTGCTCGCCAATGGCCTGGCTCAGCAATTGTTGCGTTGCCACGGGGGACAATTGTCGCGCGGCAGCATAGTGATTAATGTTGGTTTGCAGCGTGTGGCGGTGCCTGCCCGAAAACCGCCACACCAGGCGTCCCAACATCCCGCCTAGGGCGTGATTGAGCCCCAGTGGCAACCTGCCAAAAAGCATAAACAGCCACTTCATGACGCGCACGCGGGCAGGCAAGCCGCATTGCCGAAAAGCAGGACGTAAACAGGGGTTTGGGCTGGATGCATGAATTTGTTAGAATTTAAGGTTGCATTATCAGGCATCACCGTACCGGGCGGCAAACCGCGCGCGGCAACACGACCAACCAGACTGAGGGGATACCCACGCAATGAATGATTTTTTGTTTACATCCGAATCCGTTTCCGAAGGCCACCCGGACAAAGTGGCCGATCAAATTTCGGATGCCATCCTCGACGCGATTCTCGCCCAGGATCCGCACTCGCGGGTTGCCGCCGAGACACTGTGCAATACCGGTCTGGTGGTGCTGGCTGGTGAAATCACCACCCGCGCCAACATTGATTACATCAACGTCGCCCGCGAAACCATCAAACGCATCGGCTACGACAACACCGAATACGGCATCGACCACAAGGGTTGCGCGGTCATGGTTTGTTATGACAAACAAAGCCCAGACATCGCGCAGGGTGTGGACAACGCGCAGGATGACAACCTCGACCAGGGTGCCGGTGACCAGGGCTTGATGTTTGGCTACGCCTGTGACGAAACCCCGGTGCTGATGCCGGCACCGATTTATTACGCGCACCGCCTGGTGCAGCGCCAATCCGAGCTGCGCCGCGACGGCCGCCTGCCGTGGTTGCGCCCCGACGCCAAATCCCAGGTGACCATGCGTTATGTCGATGGCAAGCCGCATTCCATTGACACCGTGGTGCTGTCCACCCAGCACGCGCCGGAGATGGAACAAAAAGCCATTCATGAGGCGGTGATTGAGCTCATCATCAAGCCGGTGTTGCCCAAAGAGTGGATCAAAGACACGCGCTACCTGGTCAACCCAACCGGCCGCTTTGTCATCGGCGGGCCGCAGGGGGATTGTGGTTTGACGGGCCGCAAAATCATTGTTGACACCTACGGCGGTGCCTGCCCGCACGGTGGCGGTGCTTTCTCTGGCAAAGACCCGTCCAAGGTGGATCGTTCCGCCGCCTACGCGGCGCGTTATGTGGCCAAAAACATCGTCGCCGCCGGCATCGCCAAACAATGCCAGGTGCAGGTCGCCTACGCCATTGGGGTGGCCAAACCGATGAATATCACGGTCTATACCGAAGGCACGGGTGTGATTTCTGATGAGGCCATCGCCAAGCTGGTGGAAGCGCATTTTGATCTGCGGCCAAAAGGCATCGTCAAAATGCTCGATTTGCTCAGGCCGATTTATGAAAAGACCGCAGCCTACGGGCACTTTGGCCGCGAAGAGCCGGAATTCACCTGGGAGCGCACCGACAAGGCGGCGGTGTTGCGCGCGGCGGCGGGGTTGAAGTAGTTTTGGGCGTTTTCGTCAACAGTCCTGAGCCTTTCCCTGAGACATTCCTAATGCAGCACGGCTTTCCACTGGCAAAAAAACACGTTTTTGATTAGAATACGTCTCTCCGAGGAGCGCTGCGATTCATTCCCGAAATGAACCAGGCTCGGAACAGACACCAGAACCGCGCTCGCAACTGAAAAGTTGCGGGCGCTTTTTTTTCGCCCGTATTTGCCGATAACCGCATACGAAACTGAACGAGGTCAACCATGAACGCCATTCTGAAACCGCAAAACATCATCACCAACGATTACGTCGTCGCCGACCTGAAGCTGGCCGACTGGGGCAACAAGGAAATCAAAATCGCCGAAACCGAAATGCCCGGCCTGATGGCCATCCGCGAGGAATTTTCCCTGACCCGTCCGCTCAAGGGCGCGCGCATCACCGGCTCCCTGCACATGACCATCCAGACGGCGGTGTTGATCCAGACTCTGGAAGCGCTCGGTGCCGAAGTGCGCTGGGCGTCATGCAATATTTTTTCCACCCAAGACCACGCCGCCGCCGCCATCGCCGCCAACGGCACACCCGTGTTTGCGGTCAAGGGCGAATCGCTGGAAGACTACTGGGATTACAGCCACCGCATTTTTGAGTGGGCCGACGGTGGTTTCTCGAACATGATTCTGGATGACGGCGGTGACGCGACCCTGCTCTTGCACATCGGCACCCGCGCCGAAACAGACGCCAGCGTCATCGCCCATCCCGGCTCTGACGAAGAGCGCATTTTGTTTGCCTCCATCAAAGCCAAACTGGCCACTGACCCGAGCTGGTACTCGGTGCGTTTGCAGGCAATCAAAGGTGTGACCGAAGAGACCACCACCGGTGTACACCGCCTCTATCAAATGCACAAGGACGGCAAACTCGCGTTCCCGGCAATCAACGTCAACGACAGCGTCACCAAATCCAAATTCGACAACTTGTACGGCTGCCGCGAATCACTGGTTGACGCCATCAAACGCGCCACCGACGTGATGATCGCCGGCAAAATTGCCGTGGTCGCGGGTTATGGTGACGTCGGCAAGGGCAGCGCCCAGGCGCTGCGCGCGCTGTCGGCGCAGGTGTGGGTGACCGAAGTCGATCCGATCTGCGCGTTGCAGGCGGCGATGGAGGGCTACCGCGTGGTGACCATGGAATACGCCGCCGACAAGGCTGATATTTTTGTCACCGCCACCGGCAACTACCACATCATCACCTTTGACCAT